>DAIRFU010000690.1:0-3764 GCA_036794935.1 Kofleriaceae bacterium
ATACGCGGGCGCGCTCGCGGCGACGACCAACGTGTTCGTACGCTCGTCGACGAGGATCTTCGACGGCACCGGCGCTGTCTCGGGGGCGGAAGCGGGCTCCGCCGCGTCGCGCCCCTTGCCGGGCAGCGGTGCCCGAGCCGCCGCCGCGCCGACGCCGAGCAGCGAGGCGAGCTCGTCGGCGAGCTTGCCCGCGTCTGCGTGCCTGACCGGGATGGTGTAGATGCCGTCGCTATCGCCCGGTACGTCGACGAGCTTCGCGAGCGACGCCATGTCGCGCACGTTGCTCGCGTGATCGGTGAGCAGCAGCAGCCCGCCGATCACCTGGACGTCGCCGGCATCGGACTTGACCGCGGTGACAACCTGGCGCAGCGTCTCGGCCGCGACGTACGCTGGCCGCAGCACGTAGCGCACGAGCTGCTCGCTCGCCGCCGGCACCTCGTCGCGAAGGATCGGCAGGTGATGGGTGCGGGCGCCCGATGCATCGACGATCTGCATCAGCTTGCCCTTCGGCACGGCAGCGAGCCCCATCGTCGCGAGCGCGGTCGTGAACATCTCGTAGGCCTGCGCGGGCGTCTGGCTGCCCGGCGCGATCAGCGTGACCTTGCGGCCCGTCGCGACGATCCGCGGATCGAGCACGAACTTCTTGCACGTGAAGCCGACGACCCACGACAGGAGCTCCTTTAGCTCCAGCTCCGGCTTGAACGTGATCTCGACCGCGGTCTGCCGCGGCTTGCAGCGGTAGAGCGACTCGTCCCCCTGTTCGCCCCCCTGCTCGTCGGGTGATTCGGCGGCGGCGAGCGCCGGCTGGAGCACGACGAGCAGAACGATGGCGAGCAGGCGACGCATGCGTGGCTCCCACTACCAAAGCGCGGGCCAAGGCCAAGCGCTCGAAACTGCGCGGGTGACGGGAGGCTCGCCTGCCACGCAGTCAGAGCTTGTCGTAGTCGCGCGCGCATTTCGTCAACCCCACGCGCGTCGGCGCGCATCGCTGCTCCGCACCGGCACGAGCGCAAGGATTGGCATGCGTGGTGAAGCCCACGGCTCTGGAGGATCGTCATGCTCAAGGAATTTCGCGACTTCATCATCAAGGGCAATGCGCTCGACCTCGCGATCGCCGTCGTGCTCGGCGTCGCGTTCGGCGCGGTCGTGAAGGCGCTGACCGACGGCGTGCTCATGGCGCTCGTGGCCGCGATCTTCGGCAAGCCCAACTTCGACGCGCTCGCGTTCGACCTCAACGGCACGCCGATCCACTACGGCATCGTGATCACCGCGCTGGTCAACCTGCTCCTGATCGGCCTGGTGTTGTTCCTCGTCGTCAAGGCCATCAACCGCATGCGCCGGCCGCAACCCGCAGCGGCGGAGGAGACCGATCACGACCTGCTCGCGCAGATTCGCGACGAGCTGCGCCAGCGCCCCTCCCCGCTCACCGGGACGAGCCCGGCTCCCGCGATGCCCTGATCGTGGGGCGACCCCGAAACTGAAACGGCCCGGCGGAGTGCGCCGGGCCCTCGATCGATGCGTGTCGGGTGGCTACTCGACCGCTTCGGCCGGCGTCTCCATCACCTCGTCGCGACCGGGCGGCACGTCGAGCGCGCCGCCGTGGCTCGAGTACGAGCCATCCTGCCCGAGATCCTCGTCCTCGTCCTCGAGCGCGACGTCGACCGTGAGGCGCTTGTAGGCGCCCAGGCCGGTGCCGGCCGGGATGAGACGACCCATGATCACGTTCTCCTTGAGGCCGCGCAGGTAGTCGACGCGTCCGTTGATCGACGCCTCGGTCAGCACCTTCGTGGTCTCCTGGAACGACGACGCCGAGATGAACGACTCGGTCGACAGCGACGCCTTCGTGATGCCGAGCAGCAGGGCGTCACCCTTGGCCGGCTGGCCACCGGCGACGATCACGCGCTCGTTCTCCTCCTCGAAGATGTGCTTCTCGACGTGCTCGTCGACGAGGAAGTTCGTGTCACCCGTGTCGCTGACCGACACGCGACGCAGCATCTGGCGAACGATCACCTCGATGTGCTTGTCGTTGATGCGCACGCCCTGGAGCCGGTAGACCTCCTGGATCTCGTCGACCAGGTACTTCGCGAGCGCGCGCTCGCCGAGCACCTTGAGGATGTCGTGCGGGTTCGCCGGGCCGTCCATCAGCGCCTCACCAGCGCGCACCCGATCGCCCTCGCGGACCGACAGGTGCTTGCCCTTGGGGATGAGGTACTCGGACGGATCACCGACCTCGGGGACGATGAGAACCTTGCGCTTGCCCTTGGTGTCCTTGCCGAAGTGCACGATGCCGTCGATCTCGCAGATGACTGCGTGATCCTTCGGCTTGCGCGCCTCGAACAGCTCGGCCACGCGGGGCAGACCGCCGGTGATGTCCTTCGTCTTCGTGGTCTCGCGAGAGATCTTCGCGATCACGTCGCCGGCTTCGATGTAGTCGCCGTCGTTGACGAGGATGTTCGAGCCAACCGGCAGGAAGTACCGCGCCTCCGCGTCCGCTCCGGCGAGTCCACCACCGACGAGCTTCACCGTGTTGCCATCGGCGTCCTTCAGGGTGATGCGCGGACGGCTGTCCGCATCCTTCGACTCGGTGATGGTCTTGCGCGACAGGCCGGTGACCTCGTCGAGCGAGTCCTGCATCGTGACGCCGTCGACGATGTCGCCGTACTTCACGTAGCCGGCCACCTCCGTCACGATCGGCATCGCGAACGGATCCCACTCGGCCATCAGCTGGCCGCCCTTGACGCGCTGGCCGTCCTCGACCATCAGGCGCGCGCCGTACTGCAGGCCGTAGCGCTCGCGCTCGCGACCGATCTCGTCGACGAGGACCATCTCGCCCTGGCGATTCATCACGACCGAGTGGTCCTTCCTCTTGACCAGCTGGACGTTGTTGAGCCGCACGGTGCCTTCGTTGCGCGCCTCGAGCGAGCTCTGCTCGGTACGAATCTGACCGACGCCACCGATGTGGAAGGTACGCATCGTGAGCTGCGTACCCGGCTCGCCGATCGACTGCGCCGCGATCACACCGACGGCCTCGCCGATGTTGACCATGATGCCGCGAGCGAGGTCACGGCCGTAGCACAGCGAGCAGATGCCGCGCCGGGTCTCGCACGCGAGCACGGAGCGGATCTTCACGCGGTCGATGCCGGCGTTGTCGATGATCTTGACGTCGTCCTCGGTGATGTCGGCATTCGCCGCCACCAGCACTTCGCCGGTGTACGGGTCGACGATGTCCTCGAGCACGACGCGGCCGAGGATGCGATCGCCGAGGCGCTCGATGATCTCGCCACCCTCGATCAGCGGCATCATCTCGACACCCTGGCGGGTGCCGCAGTCGAACTCGCTGATGATGGTGTCCTGCGACACGTCGACGAGGCGGCGAGTCAGGTACCCCGAGTTCGCCGTCTTGAGCGCCGTGTCCGCGAGGCCCTTGCGGGCGCCGTGCGTCGAGATGAAGTACTGGAGGACCGAGAGGCCCTCGCGGAAGTTCGTCGTGATCGGCGTCTCGATGATCTCGCCGCTCGGCTTGGCCATCAGGCCACGCATACCGGCGAGCTGCCGCATCTGCTGCTGCGAGCCGCGAGCACCCGAGTCAGCCATGATGAAGATCGAGTTGAACGACGGCGCCTTCTTGTTCGGCCCACCCTCGGGGTCCTTGAACTCGTCCGTCGAGATCTCCTTCATCATGTCCTTGGCGATCGCCTCGGCGACCTGCGCCCAGATGTCGACCACCTTGTTGTAGCGCTCGCCGTCGGTGATGAGGCCTTCGG
>DAIRFU010000118.1:0-13531 GCA_036794935.1 Kofleriaceae bacterium
CGTGATCGCCGGGATCTGGGGCGCCACGCTGTCGTCGGCGCTCGGCAGCATCCTCGGTGCGCCGCGCATCCTGCAGGCGATGTCGGCGGACCGGATCACGCCGCGCGTGTTCGCGAAGGGTTTCGGCCCGACGCACGAGCCGCGTCACGCGCTGTTCGTCGCGTTCGTGATCGCCGAGGCCGGCATCCTGATCGCCGAGCTGAACCTGATCGCGCGCGTGGTCTCGATGGTGTTCCTCGCGCTGTACGCCGGCATCAACGTGACGTGCGCGATCGAGAGCTGGGCGAGCCCGGACTTCCGGCCGCGGTTCCGGATCCCGAAGCTGGTCAGCATCATCGGTGCCGTCTCCGCGCTGCTGTTGATGATCCAGCTCGACATCCTCGCGATGCTCGGCGCGACGGGGCTGATGGTCGGGCTGTTCGTGTTTCTACAGCGTCGCCAGCTCACGCTCGAGGCCGGCGACACGTGGGAAGGCGTGTGGGCGACGCTCGTCCGTAGCGGCCTGCACCGCATGCACAAGAAGGCGGGCACGCAGCGCAACTGGCGACCGAACGTGCTGCTGTTCGACGATGCCCGCCATCCGCGCCACGGCGCGATCCGCAAGTTCGCCGCGACGCTGGCGTCGGGCAACGGCATGGTCACGGACTTCGCGCTCGCCGCGCCCATCGAGGGCGAGGAGACCGTCGCCGCTCCCCTGCCCTCCGAGGGCGATCTGATCGGCGTGTTCGACGCGACGATCGTCACCGAGACGCCGCTCGAGACCGTCGCGACGATCTGCCAGTACCACGGCGTGACCGGACTGCCGCCGAACACGTTGATGTTGCCGTGGCGCCAGCACGCGCGCGATGGCGACGCGTTCTTGCGCACGCTCAACGCCGCGGCGAGCCGCAACCTCAACATCCTCCTGTTCGAGGAGCCGCGCGCGGAGCGCCGGTTGAACCAGCAGATCGACGTGTGGTGGGCGCGCGACGCCGGCAACCTGGCACTCGGGGTCGCGCTCGTCCGCTTCATCACGCGCGCGCCGGAGTGGGAGCGCGCCGCGATCAACGTGTTGATCGTCGGCGACGGCAGCGACGACGACGCGGTGCTGCGCGCGAAGGCCGCACGCTACCTCCAGGCGAACCGCGTCGAGGCCACCGTGCGCATCGTGATGCGGCCGAAGGGCGAGACCGTGCACGACCTCGTGTGCAACGAGTCGCGCGTCGCCGATCTGGTGCTGCTCGGCCTGCCGCGCGACCTCGGCGCGGCCGACCGCGACAGCCTCGCGCGACTCGCCCGCGTCGCCGACCTGCCGGGTGGCGTCGTGTTCCTGTACGCGAGCACGTTCACCGACGTGCTGGTGCCGAGCCCCGCGGTGCGCATCCCACGCGCGCCCGGCGCACCGACGCCTCCCGCCGGCATCCCGGCGCTCCCGCTGCCCGACCATCCCGAGCTCGCGGCGGCGGTGACCGCGCTGCTCGGGCACGAGAGCGGCCTGTTGACGCGGTTGCACGATCGGTTCGGCGCCGCGTACGGCCTCTACCTCGATCTGTGCGCGACGGCGCGCGTGATGGTCGAGCAGCGCGCCGCGCAGATGATCGCGGCCGCCGACGAGGCCGACCCCACGAAACGCCGCAAGCTGGTCGCGAACGCGACGAACGGGTTCCTCGTCGACGCCGACCGCGCGCTCGCGCAGATCACGGCCGAGAGCGTCGCCGCGCAGGCCACGCTGCTTGGCGAGGTGCTCGGCGAGCTGATCAAGCCGGACGCCGGCATGCCGCGCGGAATGGCGCCGGTGCTCCACATCGAGCGGCCCCGCGCGCAGTTCCGCGCGGCGGCGGACGATGCACCGGCCCTGCGCGCGTGGAAGCGGCGGCGCCGCTGGCGCTACTTCTACCGGCGCTCGATCCCGCAGGCGATCGCGATCCGCCCGCTCGCGCTGCGCGCGCACGATCAGATCGTCGGCGACGAGGTGACACGCGTCGTCGAGCGATTCCACACCGGCGCGCACGAGCTCGCGGTCGAGATCGGGCGCGTGCTCGCGACGGCGGAGTGGAAGGCGCACGCCCAGCTATCCGCGACCGCGCTCGTCGATCGCGAGGGCCTGGTCGCGCTGATCGCGCAGTCGCGCGACGAGGCATGCAAGCGCCTCGACGAGCTCGCGACCCACGTGCGCGAGAAGATCGCGGAGGACGGCGCGGCGTTCGACTCCGCCGCGCTCACTCGCGCGCGCACGATCTCGGCGAGCCTCGATCGGATCGACGCGCCCGTCGCGGTGCGCGAGGGGGCGGGCAAGCGCCCCGGCGAGCTCGCCCAGCTGCCCGCTGTCGCCGAGCAGTGGCGCGATCAACAGCTGCTGCTGCTCGCACGCGCCCGGCTCGCCGTACGACTCGCGCGGTTCCGCGATCGCCTGACGATCGCAGGCGCACGCGCACTCGAAGAGCTGGTCGCGACCGCGCGCGGCTCGGGGCACCGCGTGCTCACGGAGCTGCGCGACGCGCTCGCCAGGCGCGCGAGCGACGGCGAGGTGACACTGCCCGAGCTGCGCGAGGAGGTCGCCTACGATGGCAGCCCGGCGATCGCGAGGCTGACCCAGGTGGCGGCGGTGCTCAGCGGCGAGCTCCCCGAGACCGAGACGCTGCTCACCGACGACGCAGCGACCGCGCTCGTCCGCGGCGAGGCCAGCGACGAGACGATCACGGTGCCGGTGCGTGCCGCGGTCCAGGCGGTCGTCGAGACCGAGCTGCTCACCCGGCTCGCCGCCGACGTGGTGCGCGTGGCCGAGGTCGACACCCGTGCGTGGTCGGTCGCGCGAGAGACCATGGTGCTCGTCAGCGCGCGCCCCCGCGAGAGCGAGGAGGACGAGCCGGCGCAGCCCGAGTCGTTCGACGCGCTCGCCCGGCTCGACGGCCAGCTCGCGAAGGTCCTCGAGATCGAGACCGCGTGCGTCGATAGCCTGCTCGCCGGACTGCAAGCGGTCGCGGGCACGACCGTGATCGATGGCATGACGACCGCGCTGATCGAGCGCGGTGGCCGGCGGGCCACGGCAGCCAAGAGCCCGTCGCGCGCGCTCGGCATGCTTCGCCGCGCCGCCTCGACGCTGCGCGATGGCGCCGCGAACGTGATCTACCGCCGCAGCGCCGGCATCGTCTACGCGCAGCAGCAGCGCGCGGCGCGAGGCAAGTCGCCGGAGCAGGCGATCCGCGAGCTCACCGCGCGCAGCACCGCCGCGAGCTCCGTGCTGGCGACGCTGCCGCTCTACTACCGCAACCTGTTCATCGGCCAGGTCAACATCAACGAGTCGTTCTTCGTCGGCCGCGAGGACAAGGTGCGCGCGGGTGTCACGGCGGTCACGGGCGAGCGCGCGGGCCTGCGCTCGGCGCTGGTCACCGGCGCCCGCGGCTCGGGCCGGACGACGCTGTGCCAGCAGATCGCCGGCGCGAGCAAGAGCGAGGTGTACTGGGTCGTGCCTCCGCCCGGTGGTGCGGCGACGCGGGTCGCGCTCGCGGCCGCGCTCGAGAGCAGCTTCGGCCGCCGGGGCAAGCCGGCCGCGCTCGTCGGCCGCCTGCCCGAGCGCTCGCTCGTCGTGTTCGACGATCTCGATATGTGGTGGGAGCGGCGGCGCGACGGCCTCGATGCGATCGACGCGATCCTCGAGCTGATCGCCGACCATGGCGAGCGAGTTGGCTTCTTGCTCGGCGGCAGCGATGCGCCGATTCGCGTGCTGCAGCGCCTCCGGCCGCTGAGCCGCCTCGTCTACGCGCAGCTCGCCTGCGAGCCGCTACCCGCGCGTGCGCTCGAGAAGGTGATCATGGCGCGCCACCGCTCGACCGGCATCGGGCTCAAGCTCGCCGGCCGCGATTCGTTCGGCACGTGGCGGCGCGCGCGCCTGTTCGACGCCCACTTCGCGTACGCGAAGGGCAACGTCGGCTACGCGCTGCGCTCGTGGGTCACCCACCTCGACGGCTTCGCAGAGGACGAGCTGACGATCCGCATGCCGAAGCTGCTCGACTGGGACGCGATCGACGATCTGCGCCCCGAGCATGTCGCGCTCCTGATCGAGCTCGTGCTGCACAAGGCGGCGACCGCGGCGAAGCTCGAGCGCCTGACCGGGCGCTCCGCGATCGCGGTCGCCGACGGCCTCGCCGAGCTGACCGCGATCGGGCTCGTCGTCCAGAACCGGCGCCGCATCGCCCAGCTCAACCCGTACGTCCAGGTCCCGGTGCTCGACTGGCTCGACCGCAAGGAGCTCGCGTGATCGAGACACTGCGGATCATCGCGATCGACTGCGTCGTCGTGTTCGGCGGGGTCGTGCTGCTCGCGGCGGTGCTGCAGCTCGGTCGCGCGCTGCTCGATGCGCTGCCGATGTCACGGGCGCGGCGCACGTTCGTCGCGCGCATGCGGCCGCTCGCGGGCGCGACGCTGATCGCGATGTACACCGTGATCGCCGCGCGCTGGGTGCTCGCGTCGGCCGATCCGCGCGAGGCGCTCGCGTTCGCGCTCGTGCTCGGCGTCGCCGCCGCCGCGTCGTGGAACGTGCTGCGCAACGCGCTCGAGGGCGTGTACCTGCGCGTCGGCCGCACGTTCGAGGTCGGCGAGCGCATCGAGATCGCGGGCGTGCAGGGTCGCGTACACCGGCTCGGCGCACGTGCGCTCGTCGTCGAGACCGTCGATGGCCAGCTCGCGATCATCCCGTACCGCACCGTCGCGAGCGCGACGATCCGGCGCGAGCCGTTCGATCAGCAGTCCGCGTTCCACGTGTTCCGCGTCGCGATCCCCGAGCGCCGCTCGATCCCGGACCTCAAGCGCGCGGTCCACGAGGCCGCGCTCCTGTGTCACTGGTCGTCGACGCGCCGGCTGCCGCAGGTCACCGCGACCGACGACGGCCAGCTCGAGATCACGGTGTTCCCGGTCGATGGCAATCACGCGCCGGAGATCGAGCGCGTCGTACGCGATGCGCTAAGCTGACGCGCATGGAGCATACGTTCTGGCGTTCGCGGTGGAGCGAGGGCCGCACTGGGTTTCACGAGGGCACCCCGAACGGCTTCCTCGCGCGCCACGCCGACTGGCTCGCCGGCTGCCGCCGCATCCTCGTCCCGCTGTGCGGCAAGACCGAGGACCTGGCGTACCTCGCCGGCCTCGGCCACGAGGTCGTCGGCGTCGAGCTCGTCGAGGACGCCGTGCGCCAGTTCTTCGCCGAGCACGCCGCGACGCCCGCGATCACCGCGCGCGACGGCCTCGTCCAGTACAGCACCGGCGCGATCACCGTGCTCGCCGGAGACTTCTTCGCGACCACGCCCGCGCTCGTCGGCGCGATCGACGGCATCTACGACCGCGCCGCGCTGATCGCGCTGCCGCCGCCGCTGCGCACGCGCTATGTCGCCCACCTGCGCGAGCTCGCGCCCGCCGCCACCCGCGAGCTGCTCGTCACGGTCGACTATCCCGATGGCAGCGCGGAAGGACCGCCGTTCTCGGTCGACGAGACGGAGGTGCGCGGGCACTTCGCGGGCAAGCCGGTCACGCTCGTCGACTCGGCGCCCGAGCCGCGCGGCCGCGCCGGCGGCAAGATGGTCGAGCGCTGCTACACGATCGCGCTCGCCGCGTAGCGCGCTAGCGGTGGGCACGCCGGCGCTTCGCCGGCTCGTCGAGCTCGCGGCCCCAGCGCTGGATGGCCGCGGACACGCCACCGAACGCGCGGCCGTGCCGGGTCAGTGCGTAGCTGACGCGCACCGGGGGGCCCGGATCGACGTGCCGCTCGATCAGGCCGCGCGCCTCGAGCTCCTTCAGCCGCGACGCGAGCACCTTGTCACCAGGGCCGTTACGATGCGCCGCGATCTCGCTGAACCGCAGCGCGCGCTCCTGGAGCATCGTCAACAGGAACGCGTTCCACGGCCTGCCGAGCACATCGATGGCGACCTGAAACGCACGGCAATCGCAATCGGCCAGCGGCATGCTCTCAGCGTAGCGCTGTCACTTCCCAAAAGAAAGTACCTTGACATGGGGAAGTTTCGCTCCAGACTTTGCGTATGCTGTCCTTCTCCAGCCTCCTGATCCACAGCGACGACGTGCCACCGATGGCCCGTGCGGCGCTGACCAGCGCGCTGCAAGGTCCAGCCGAAGAGCGCTGCGACAACCTGCTCGAGGCCGCGGTGATCCTGCACCGCGAGGCCGGGCTCGATTGCATCGACGCGCGTACGCTGGTCGGCCTCGCCGAGTGCGGCTGCGACGGCGAGTCGCCGCAAGCGGCCATGTAGGGATCCGGCTAATCGGAAAAACGCCGCCGGGGAGCGGCGGCATGCACGGTGCACCGCGGACGTGCATGAAGATCCGCAACCAGGTCGCCGTCGTGACGGGAGCATCGAGCGGACTCGGACGTGCGATCGCACTCGAGCTCGCGGGTCGGGGAGCGCACCTGGTGCTGGCTGCGCGCCGGGCCGATGCGCTCGAAGACACCGCGCGCCTGTGTCGCGGTGCCGGTGGCAGCGCGCTGGGTGTCGAGACCGACGTCACGTCCGAGCGCGACGTCGAGAATCTCGCGCGGGCCGCGCTCGATGCACACGGCCGCATCGACATCTGGATCAACAACGCCGGCGTCACGCTGTTCTCGCCGCTCGAGGACGCGCCATTCGAGGAGCACCAGCGCGTCATCGAGACGAACCTGTTCGGTGCGATGTTCGGCGCGCGCGCCGCGATCCCGATCTTCCGCGACCAGCACCGTGGCGTCCTGATCAACGTGGGGTCGGTGCTGAGCGAGGTCGGCCACGCGTTCGTGCCGTCGTACGTGATCAGCAAGTTCGGGGTGCACGGTCTGTCCGAGGCACTGCGCGTCGAGGTTGCCGACGAGCCCGACATCCATGTGTGCACCGTGTTCCCGTACACGCTCGACACGCCGCACTTCGAGGTCGCCGCGAACCGCATCGAGCGGGCGCCGCGGGCGCTGCCGCCGATGCAACCGCCCGAGCGAGTCGCTCGCGCGATCGCGCGTTTGTGCGAGCGGCCACGCCGGGTGCGCTTCGTGCCGCGCTCCATCATCGTCGGTCTCGCCCTGCACGCACTCGCACCGCGCACCTCCGAGCGGCTCTTGCTCGATGCGCTGCGCAGGTATCACGTCGACGTGCCCGGCCGCAGGCCGCCGCCGATCACCGGTAACCTGTTCGAGCCTGCTCGCGCGCCCGCGACGATGCACGGCGACCGGCCGCCGCAGCTCTCGGCGCCACGGTTCGCGGCATGGGCCGCGGGTCGGCTGGTTCGCATCGAGCTCGCCGCCGGCGCGCGGCGCGTACGCCACTGGTTGACGCCTCGCCGCCACGAGGCGCAGCCTGCGTGACCTGATGTGGCCGCGCCCTCGCTACGATGTCGTCGTCGTCGGCTCCGGCCCGAACGGGCTCGCCGCGGCGGTCGCCACCGCGGGCGCGGGCCTCGCGACGCTCGTCGTCGAGGCGAAGGACACGGCCGGCGGCGGTACGCGGACGCAGGAGCTGACCGCGCCGGGCTTTCTGCACGACGTCTGCTCCGCCGTTCACCCGCTCGGCATCGCGTCGCCGTGGCTGCGCACGCTCGGCCTCGAAGCTCACGGTCTCGAGTGGATCCAGCCGCCCGCGCCGCTGGCCCACGTGCTCGGCGATGGCCGCGTGGTCACGCTCGAGCGCTCGCTCGACGACATGGTTGCCCAGCTCGGTGCCGACGGCCGCGCGTACCGCGCGCTGTTCGCGCCGTACGTCGAGCACGCCGATTCGCTGCTCCGCATGGTCCTCGGCCCGCTGCGGTGGCCCGAGGATCCGATCTTGCTCGCACGGTTCGGGCTCGACGCGATCCGGTCGCTGCGCGGGCTCGCGCGCGCGAAGTTCTCCGGCGATGCGGCGCCCGCGTTGCTCGCCGGCATCGCCGCGCACGCGATGGTGCCGCTCGATGCGCCGGCCAGCGCGTCGTTCGGACTCGTGCTCGCGATCGCCGGTCATGCCGCGGGCTGGCCGATCGCGCGGGGCGGCTCGCGTGCGATCAATGACGCGCTGCTCGGCCGACTGCGCGAGCTCGGCGGCGAGCTCGTGGTCGATCACCCGGTCGTCCACCTGTCCGACCTGCCACCAGCGCGCGCGTACCTGTTCGACGTCACACCGCGGCAGCTGCTCGCGATCGCCGGCGATCGACTGCCGGCCACGTACCAGGCGCGCCTGGCGCAGTATCGCTACGGCCCCGGCGTGTGCAAGATCGACTGGGCGCTGCGCGGCCCGGTGCCGTGGCGCGATCCGCAGTGCGCGCGCGCCGCCACCGTGCACCTGTCGGGATCCGTCGATGACATCGCTCGCGCCGAGCGCGCGGTCCACGCTGACGAGCCTGCCGCGCGGCCGTTCCTGTTGTTCGTGCAGCCGACGCTGTTCGATCCGTCGCGCGCGCCGGCGGGCATGCACGTCGCGTGGGCCTACTGCCACGTGCCGCACGGCTCGACGCTCGACGCGACCGCGGCGATCGAGTCTCACGTCGAGGCATTCGCGCCCGGCTTTCGCGACCTGATCGTCGGTCGCTCGACGATGACCGCGGGCGACGTGCAGCGCTACAACGCGAACTACATCGGCGGCGACATCAACGGCGGCATCGCCGATCTCGGTCAGCTGTTCTTCCGCCCGGTCGCGCGCGTCGATCCGTACTCGACGCCGGCGTCCGACATCTTCGTGTGCTCGTCTTCGACGCCGCCCGGCGGTGGCGTGCACGGGATGTGCGGGTACTGGGCAGCACGTAGCGTGCTCCAGCGCGTGTTCGGCAAGCAGGCGCCACCGCTCGCGTGACGGCCTCACGCTTGCACTGCTCGCTCGCATGGATCTGCAGCGAGACCTGATTCCGGCACCCGGGCTCGGCGACAGCGCGACGGCCTGGGCACCGATCGGCGTGCGCGAGCAAGTCGGAGCCGCGATCGGCACGCTGTGGGCTCCCGCGGTCACCGCGATCACGAAGCTGCGCCACGCGCGCATGTTCCATCCGGTCGGCCATACATTCGCCGGCTTCGCGAGCGCGGTCGCCGGACCGTTCGAGGCGCTCGGTCGGGAGCTGACCGGCCGCGTGCTCGCGCGCTGCTCGGCGGCACTGTGGCGCGGCGGCTGGGAGCACCTCGACGTGCTCGGCCTCGCGCTCAGGTTCCGGCGCGGCCCCGGTCCGGATCTCGACGAGCGCGCGACTCCCGGCGATCAGGATCTGCTGACCGCGACGATCCGCAGTCCACTGACGATGCTCGCGTCTCCGCTGTTCACGGATGCGCACGACTTCATGCACAACACCTACTGGGCGGTGTCGCCATTCGAGCACGGGGCGGCCGGGCGCATCGAGCTGCGCCTGCTGCCGATCGGCTCGCCGGCAGCGGGCGACGCTGCCGAGACTCGCGCCGAGCGGCTCCTCGACGCGGTCGATGCCGGCCGTGCCGCGTTCTGGCTGCAGGCGAGGCGCACGCTGACGCTGCGGTGGATCACCTGCGCGCGCGTGCAGCTCGATCACCTGCTCGTCCTCGACCAGGCGCGGCTCGCGTTCGATCCGTTCCGCGGCCGGCTGCGGCCGGTCGGGCTGGTCCACGCGATCCGCCGCGCGGTGTACGCGGCCGGTCGGGAGGCGCGGCCGCGGACATCAGCGTGACGGCCCGCGATGTGGGTTCGGGTACTTGACGGGCGGGATCGGTGCGGTTTCGAGGGCAGGTTTACGCCGCCTCGGGCGTAAACTTGGAACCCGCATGGCCCAGGCACGCGAAGACCAGCAGAAGCAGCCCGCACAGGCGATCGAGAATGACACCCAGCTGATGGATCCGTTCGCCGAGTCGAACGAGCAGATCCAGACCCAGGGCAAGGTCCCGCCGGTGCTCGGCGATTTCGGCAGCGCCGGGCCGTCCGCATCGGATCGCGCGTACGGCGGCTACGTGCGCGTGCTCGCCTCGACACTCAACGTGCGCAGCTCGCCGACCACCGAGTCGAAGAACAACATCGTCGGCAAGCTGCACCGCGGTGCACTCGTCGAGCAGGTCGGCCGCGAGGGCGACTGGGTCAAGATCGCGTTCCACGGCCAGACCGCGTACGTGCACCACCACTACGTGGTCGCCGCCGACACGCGACCGAGCAAGGAGGGCCAGGCCGAGGTCATGGACATGTTCCGCGAGGTCAACGGCGAGCAGGGCCGCGGCAAACCGCCCGGCCCCGAGATGCAAGCCGAGATCATGCAGATGTTCCGCGAGGTCAACGGCGAGCCGGCGGCCGCACCGGCGACGACCACCGCCGCGACGGCTTCGACGACCGCCACCGCGCCGGCGACGACGACCGCGACGACATCCGCCACGGACGCCGCGAAGCAGGCGCGAATCCAGGAGCTGGCCAACGATCTCGAGTAGGTCGGTACCGAGGCCTCGAGTCCCAGCCTGGTAACGGAAGTCCCACCACCCCCGGTTCAACGCCGGGACATCCTTGCTCGGGGCGTCGGCACGCTCGGTGCTGTAGCGCATCCCCATGATTCGTCTGGCGTGGGGCTGGTTTGCGGTACTCGTATTCACCGGCGGCTGCATCGCCGACGTCGACATCCTCGGGCTCGGCACTGACGACGACTCAGCGGTCGCGCTCGCGGCCAAGTACGGGAGCAAGGACGCGACCGGCTTCGGCGATACGTTCGTCGCGAGCGGCTCGCTAGACGGCAACAACGACTTCTTTGCGTCGCTCGGCAGCAACGGGCGGACGTGCGAGAGCTGCCATCAGCAAGCGGAGGGCTGGTCGATCACGCCGGCCGGCGTGCAGGCGCGCTTCGCGGCGTCGCACGGCCTCGATCCGATCTTCCGCACCAACGACGGCACGGTGTCGCCCTCCGCCGACGTCTCGACCGAGTCCACGCGGCGGACCGCCTACGCGATGCTGCTGACCAAGGGCCTCATTCGCGTCGGCATCGGCATTCCGGCGAACGCCGAGTTCACGCTCCAGGCCGTCGATGACCCGTATGGCCATGCAAGCGCGACCGAGCTGTCGCTGTTCCGCCGCCCGCTCCCGTCCACGAACCTGCCGTTCTTGCCGACCGTGATGTGGGACGGGCGCGAGACGCTCAGCGCCGAGAACGTCACGGCCAACCTGACGCACCAGGCGCTCGGCGCGACGATCGGCCACGCGCAGGCAGCCTCCGCGGATCCGGCACAGATCGACTCGATCGTCGCGCTCGAGGCGGCGCTGTTCACCGCGCAGACGCTCGACCAAGGCGCCGGCCCTCTCGACAAGAACGGCGGCCTGGGCGGTCCGGCGAACCTCGCGAACACGCCGTTCTGGATCGGCATCAACGACGCGCTCAGCCCCGGCTTCAACCCGAACGCGATGACACTGTTCAACGCCTGGGCGCCGCCCGCCTCGCCGAGTGGCGACAACTCGGCGCGCCGCCGCTACTCGATCTATCGCGGCCAGCAGATCTTCAATACGCGGCCGATCGCGATCACCGGCGTCGCCGGCCTCAATGACCTGCTCGGCCAGACGACGATCACGGGCACGTGCACGACCTGCCACGACACGCCGAACGTCGGCAATCACTCGGTGTCGCTCGCGATCAACATCGGCATCTCCGATGGCGCGCGCCGCACGCCCGACATGCCGCTCTACATCCTGCGCAACACGAGCACCGGCGAGACCGTGCAGACGACCGATCCGGGGCGCGCCCTCATCACCGGGAAGTGGGCCGACATCGGCAAGTTCAAGGGGCCGGTGCTGCGCGGCCTGCAGCTGCGTCCGCCGTACTTCCACAACGGCATGGCGGCGACGCTCGTCGACGTGATCGACTTCTACAACACGCGGTTCTCGATGGGTCTCACCGCGCAGGAGCGCAGCGATCTGCTCGCGTTCCTGCAGGCGCTGTAGCGCTCAGCGGCGCGGCAACAGCTGCTTGATCTCCTGCGCCGTCAGCTGGCGCCAGCGCCCGAGCGGCAGCTCGCCGAGCCGGATGTGCATGATGCGAACGCGGCGCAGCGTCTCGACCGTGTAGCCGAGCGCCTCGCACATGCGGCGGATCTGACGGTTCAGGCCCTGCATCAGCACGATGCGAAACACCTTCGGGCCGAGTCGCTCGACCTTGCACGGCTTCGTCGTCGCGTCGGAGAGCCGCACACCCGCGGCCATGTGCTGCACGAAGTCGGGTGTGAGCGCGCGGTCGACCCCGACGACGTACTCCTTCTCGTGGTGGTGCTCGGCGCGCAGCACCTCGTTGACGATGTCGCCGTCGTTCGTGAGCAGGATCAGGCCCTCGGAGTCCTTGTCGAGGCGGCCGATCGGAAACACGCGCTCGGGGTGATTGACGAAGTCGATGATGTTGCCCGCGACATGGCGCTCGGTCGTGCACGTGATGCCGGTGGGCTTGTTGAGCGCGATGTAGACCGGGCGGACCTTCTTGCGGGCCTGACCCACGCGATCGCCGTCGAGGCGGACGTCGTCGCCGTCGCCGACCTGGGTGCCGACAGCCGCGCGCTTGCCGTTGATGGTGACCCGGCCCTCGGCGATCAGCGTGTCCGCCTGGCGCCGCGAGCAGACGCCGCTCTCGCTCAGAAACTTGTTGAGTCGCACGTTGGCGACCCGACCCTACCCCAGGGTGCGCTACCTTGCTGGTTCGTGCGCCTGCTCCTCGTCACACCGCCGATGACCCAGCTCAACACGCCGTACCCGGCGACGGCGTACCTGATGGGATTTCTGCGCCAGCACGCGGACGCGCTCGGCCTCGAGCTGGCCCAGGCGGACGCGTCGCTCGAGCTGTTCCTGCGCGTGTTTTCCCGACGCGGCCTGCAGCGCATCGTCGACGAGCTGACCGCGCGTGCCGCCGAGACCGACGAGGAGATGCCGCGCTCGATCGAGAGCTTCCTCGCGCACGGCGCGCGTTACGTCGCGACGATCGAGCCGGTCGTGGGGTTCCTCCAGGGCCGCGATCCGGGACTCGCGCTGCGCATCGTCGGGCGCGAGCTGTTGCCCGAGGGCCCGCGGTTCTCGGCAATCGCCGAGGGTCCGGGCGCGCGCGATGACGATCCGCTCGGCTGGGCATTCGGCGGCCTCGGCACGAGCGACCGCGCCAAGCACCTGGCGAGCCTCTACATCGACGACATCGCGGATGCGATCCGCGACGGCATCTCGCCCGACTTCGAGCTCGCGCGCTACGGCGAGGCACTCGCGGCGAGCGCGCCGACGTTCGATCCGTTGAGCGAGGCGCTCGATGGCGAGCCGACGATCGTCGACGCCGAGCTCGATGCGCTCGCGGCCGAGCTGTACGCGCGCCATCGCCCCGACGTGCTCGGACTGACCGTGCCGTTCCCGGGCAACGTGTACGGCGCGCTGCGCATCGCGCGCGCGATCAAGGCGATCGCGCCGGGCACGCCCGTGCTGCTCGGCGGCGGCTACGTCAACACCGAGCTCCGCGAGCTATCCGATCCGCGCATCTTCGACTACGTCGACTTCATCACCGTCGACGACGGCGAGGCGCCGATGCTCGCGCTACTCGACCATCTGCGCACCGGCAGCGGACCACTCATGCGCACGTTCGTGCGGCGCGGCGGCAAGGTCAGCCTCGTCAACGATGC
>DAIRFU010000119.1:0-13521 GCA_036794935.1 Kofleriaceae bacterium
GATGGAGGCAGCGGTCGCGAAGATGCTCGCGAAGGATCCCGAGAACCGGTTCGCCACGACGACGCGCATGGTCGAGGCGCTGCGCCGCGGCCTCGAGACCGGCGAGGTGATGGAGGACGAGATCGCGCGCCGCCGCGAGAGCATCCCGCCGCCCTCGGTGTCGCGCGTGATGCAGAAGATGGGCATCTCGTCTCCCGTGGACGTACCGGTCACCGGCAAGGAGACGCTGCGCGGTCACCTCGAGCCGATGCCCGCGGCGGCGACGCCGGTGCCCGCATCCGGGGTTGGCAAGCAGACCGTGAAGGGGCACATCGAGGGCTCGCTGCCGGTCGCCGCACCGGTGCCGGAGCCGCGCCGCCGTACCGGCACGCCCCAGGTCGGAGTGCCCGCCGCGCAGGTGGCGAGCGCCGAGGTCGCCGCGGCGCTCCCCGTGCAGGCGCCCGTCACCGGCCTCATCGATCCCGCGAAGGTCCCCATCGCGCCCGCGCCCGTCGAATCGCCGAGCGGACCGCTGGCCGCGCCGGCGTCGGGCCGCGCCAGGCGGTCGAGCGCCGCGCCGAGCGAGAGCGCTGCCTGGTTCGAGGAGGGCGAGCAAGCCTCCGATGCCGCCGAGGCGGTCCGCGCGCGCAAGCTGATCTCGCCGAGCACGACGGACCTGTCGCTCTACGACGAGTCGATGATGCGCCCGCGGCGCTGGCCGCTCGTGGTCGGCGTGCTCGCGGTCCTCGGGCTCGTCGGCGGCGCGATCGCGCTCGCGATGAGCGGTGAGGAGCCCGCACCCACGCAAGCCGCCGAGGCGACGCAACCACCACCGCCCGCCGCGCCGCCGGCCGCGGTGCCGCCCAGCCAGATCCTCACGCCGCCGGCCCCCCCGGCCGAGGAGCCGGCCGCCGCGAAGGCCGAGCCGGCGAAGGCCAAGAAGGACATGCGCGCGACGTCGAAGGACACCCGGAAGCCGGCGAAGACGCACCGCGCGCCGGCTCCGACCCCGGAGGTCGAGGCCGAGGACACCGCGTCGCGCCGGCCCGGCGGCGACTGGTTCCCGGCGACGCCCACCACCACGACGCCGCCGACCACCACGGTCGTGACGCCGCCGACCACGACCACCACGTCGACCACGCCCGGACGTGGCGGGGTCAGCGGCGCCGGCGGTCCACAAGATCCGTACGGCAATCCGAGCGACACCCCGGCCGAAGGCAGCGACAAGAAGGCCGAGTTCTACGCGAACGTCGGCCAGCAGCAGCTCGCATCGGGTGATACCGCGGGCGCGGCGGCCAGCTTCAAGAAGGCGCTCGAGCTCGATCCGAAGTACGTGGCCGCGACGATCGGCATGGGGGAGATCGCGCTCCGTCAGGGATTGTTCGGGGATGCGATCGCGCACCTCAAGAAGGCGGCACGGCTCGCGCCGCGCAGCTCGCGCGTGTTCACGTTGCTCGGCGAGGCGTACCTCAACAGCGGCAACAACCGCACCGCCGCCGAGAACTTCAAGAAGGCGCTGCAGCTCGACCCCGACAACTCGCGCGCGCGCGAGGGCTTCAACGAAGCCTCCGCGAAGGTGCCGCCGCCCGAAGACGAGCTGTAGCGCGCTTAGCGCCGCCCCTTCTTGGGCTGCTTGCGCTCCTGCGTGACGTCCTTCGCGGGTGCGGTCCACGCCGACGGTGCGCCGTGATGGGCAACGCCAAGGCGGATGCGGCGGCTCGACCACGAGATCTTCGGACGCTTGCTGCCGAGGTGCATGATTCATCCTGCGGGTCCGCGATCGCGTTTTGCAACTTTGTGATCGCGGGAGAGATCTCCCCGCGCCTGTGCGATGATCACACCTACATGGCCGCATTCCACGTGTTCGTCGAGGGGCCGACGGACGACACGCCGGCGGGCCTCGCGCGCCTCGCCGAGGCCATCGGCGCGCACTACGGCCTCGCTCCGGCGGACCTGCTCGCGCGCCTGCGCAAGGGCCGGTTCCGCGTCAAGACCAACACCGATCGCGCGACCGCCGAGCAGTACTACCGCGACCTCGAGCGGCTCGGCGCGCGCTGTACGATCGAGGAGGCCGGCGCGCACAACTCGCAGCGCTCGACGCCGCTGCCGTTCCCTGCCGTTCGTCCGGCCACACCGCCGGCCGGGCTCGCCGTCGCACCGTCCCGGCCATCGGCGCCGCCGTCCGCGCTCGCGGGTCTCGCACCGTCGCGGCCATCGGCGCCGCCGTCCGCGCTCGCGGGGCTCGCACCGTCGCGCCCGGCGACGCCGCCGGCGGGCGCACCGCAGTACCAGAGCGGCCTGGCCGCCGCGTTCTCCGGCGAGTCGCCGTCGGCGAGCCTCGGTGCGCTCGAGCAGGACGGCTCCGCGTTCTCGCTCGGGTCTGTCGATGGTGCCGACGACCGGCACCCGGAGGGCGCCGCTGCGTTCGCACCAGCGGCGGGTGCGCTGTCCGCGAGTATCGGGCCGGCGCCCGAGACCGCGAAGCCGACGGACGCGCCCGCCACGCCGAAGGACGCGCCCGGCACACCAAAGGACGTGCCGCTGGATCTGTTCGCGCCACCCGACGCGCAGGATGCCGAGCTGAAGGTCGACATCGCGGCCGACGAGCTCGAGACATCGAAGCTGCGTGCGAGCACGCCGGTCCCCGCCGACGAGCCGGCGCCGCGTACGTCGTCGACCCAGCTCGCGCGCGCGGAGCAACCGCCGGCGCGCCGATCGCAGCCGTCGCTCGCGGCCGCCGCAGCCGACGTCGTGGCCCGGCCGAGCAAGCTCGGACCGCTCGGCGATGTGCGCGTGCGGTTCGTCGCCGGCGTGGTGCTCGCGATCGTGATCGGCTTCGTACCGGCGCACCTCGTCGGGGCGATGCGCGAGAGCTCGTACAAGGCGATCGACGACAAGGTCATGGCGGTGCAGCAGCTCGCCGAGACGCCCGAGGCGTACGCGGCGCTCGACACCATGCGAGCCGATCAGCTGGCGCGCAAGCAAGGCGAGCAGCGCAACACCACGATCATCGCGCTCGCGATCTGGGCGCTCGTCGGCGGCGCGGTCGCGTTCGGCTGGTTCGAGAAGGTGCCGTGGGAGCGCTTCGAGTAGCTACGCGTCCTCGCGGGCGCGCTGCTCGGCTTCGGCTCGTTCGCGCTTCAGGGTGACGCGCCACGCGAGCAGGATCGAGACGTTGTAGAGGACGATCATCGGCAGCGCCATCATGAACTGCGACACGATGTCGGGACCGGGCGTCAGGATCGCGCCGATCCCGAACGCCAGCACGACGAACCACCGGCTGAACCTCCACAGCGAGCGATGGGTGACGAGCCCGACCAGCGCGAGGAAGTAGATCAGCAGCGGGAGCTCGAAGATCGCGCCGAACGCGAGCATCGAGTCGCGCGTGAGATCCAGGTACTCCTGGATGTTCGGAAGCGACTGCAGGTCGCGCGAGTTGTACGAGAGCAGGAAGTCGTAGAGCTTCGGCAGCGCGAAGTAGAAGCAGAACAGCGCGCCGGCCACGAAGAAGATCGCCGACGTGACCGCGAACCCCACGCCGAGCTTGCGCTCGCGCTTGTACAGACCGGGCGCGATGAACTTCCAGATCTGGTGGAAGATCACAGGCGACGCGACGAAGATGCCCGCCCACAACGCGACGGACATGTCCGTCCAGAACGGCTGCGTCAGGCCCGTGTAGATCAGCTTCGGCGGGCCCCAGCTCTTGCCCGACTCGACGAGACCGTGACCGAGACAGCCCGCTGCCTGGCCCACGTCGCAGTGCTGGATCCAGATGTTGAACAGCGGCTCGCGCAGCCACGCGAAGATCTCCTTCGCGAAATACCAGCAGCCGAGGAACGCGAGCAAGAACGCGATCGCCGCGTTGCGCACGCGATCGCGCAGCTCGGCGAGGTGCGAGAGAAACGGCATCCGGCCGCTCGCGAGCTCGTCCTCGACCACGGCCTCGCCCTCTTCGCTGGTTGCGCGCGCTGGCTTAACCATGCTTCTGCTTCGGCTCGGCGTCGGGGACGCTCGCGGCCGACGGCTCGGGCTCGGGCTCGTGCTTGGCCACCGTCCCGGCGGCCGGCTTGATCAGCGAGCCGATCTCCTCGACGGCCACCTCATCGGGAACGTCGGGGTCGGCCTCACCCGCGACGTCGGGCAGCGTCAACGTGGGCCTGGCCTCGGCGAGCGCGGCCTGGCTCTCCTCGACAGCGGCCTCGGTCTGCTCGGCCGGCGCATCGAGTGCCGGCTGCGCCTTCGCGGGCGGCACGCGCACCGGCGGACGCGCCGGGAAGTCCTCGCCACGCAGCGCGCTCTTCAGATCGCGGATCGCACCGCCGATCTTCTCGTCGCTCTCGATCTGCTGCTGGAGCGCACGCGACTGCTTCTTCAGATCGCGGATGCCCTTGCTGATCGTCTTTGCGGCATCGGGCAGCTTGTCGGGCCCCAGAAACAGGAGCGCGATCACCAAGATCACCAGGATCTCGCTGCCGCCAATGCCGAACACGGACGCAGCATAGCACCACCGGAGGGTCAGAACTCGCGGGACATACGGTCGAAGTCCGTCGGTGATGTCCCGGGATTCCCCGCGGTTTCGGTCGGCGCGGTGCCCTCGCGAAACCACAGCGACAGCCCCGGTGCACCGGGCTGCGCGCGCAGGCCGCTCTCGCGATCGATCGACGCACGTTCCATGCCCGCGGGCGGTTCACCGGGCAGCGCGACCGTGGGGCGTTCTGCCTCGGCCGCGCGGATCGCACGCAGCCACAGCGGCAGTGCGGCATGCGCGCCGTCCCCCCGTCTGCCGAGCTTGATGCTCGGATCGTCGAAGCCGATCCACACGGCGGCGAGCACGCGGCCGGTGAAGCCGACGAACCACGCGTCGGTGTTGTCGTTCGTCGTGCCGGTCTTGCCGGCGGCGGGGCGGCCGAGCTTGCTCGCGGCGGCGGCGGTCCCGCGCTCGACGACCGCGCGCATCATGTCGACGAGCTGGAACGCGATCGGCTCCGCGATCAAGCGGCCTCCGGCGGTCTGGTTGCGTTCGGCCGGATCGAGGCCCGCGGTCGCCGCGATCCGATCGAAGCGGTGCGCGGCGTCGAGCCAGGGATCCTCGGGCACGGTCGCGTCGAACAGCACGTGGTCACCGCGCCGGACGCGGAGCGCGAGCCGCGGAGACACCGCCCAGCCGCGACGCGCGATGACCGCGTACGCGCGCGCGAGCTCGATCGGCTTCACGCACGAGGCACCGAGCGCCATCGGCCGCACCTCGGCGAGCTCGGTCGTGATGCCGAGCCGGCGCGCGAACGCGATCACGCCGGGGGCACCGATCCGATCGAACACGTCGATCGCCGGTGCGTTGAGCGAGCTCGCGAACGCGTCCTGCGCGAGCACGACGCCGCGGAATTGATGCCCGGACTTCGGCTTCCAGTGCGTGTTCGTCGCCTCGTCGTACTCGGCGATCGGTGCGTCGCGCAGCGCGGTGCCGGGCGTGATCGCGCCGCTCTCGAGCGCGGCGCCGTAGACGATCGCCTTCCACGCAGACCCCGGCTGCCGGCAGCTCTGCAGGACCCGATCAAAAAGGTCGATCATCACTCCGCGCCGCCCTTCGGCGGCGCTGCGCGGTCCGGCCGAGCCGGAGCTCGCGTTCCCCCACGCGAGGCCGCCGACGAGCGCCTCGACGTAGCCGGTCTGATGATCCCAGACGAGCGCGGCGATCTGCGGCAGGTCCTCGCCCTGCTTCCAGGTCTCGGCCTGCGCGACGGCATCGGCCTGCAGCGTGGTGCCGAGCGCGGGCAGTGCGGCCGTCTCGACGACGAGCCCGCCGCGCTTCAGCTCCGCCGGGAACGCACCGTCGACGAGCTGGCGGACCGCCTCGGTGTACCAGCCGACGCGCGTGCCGTAGCTCGGGTGCGGCCGGTGGACCTCGATCGGCATCGCCGCGGCGCGCGCGCGTGTCGCCTCGTCGATCAAATGCGCGCGGGTCATGCGCGCGAGGACCTCGTCGCGGCGCGCCCGGGCGGCGTCGGGATGATGAAACGGATCGAGCCGGCTCGGCGCCTGGATCAGGCCCGCGAGCAAGGCGGCCTGCGAGAGGTCGATCGCGCCGACCGGGCGATCGAAGTACGCGTTCGCGGCGGCCGCCACGCCATAGGCGCCCTGGCCGAGGAACACGAAGCCGAGATAGACCTCGAGGATGTCGCGCTTGGACCAGCGCTGCTCGATGCGCCGCGCGAGCAGTGCCTCGCGGACCTTGCGCCGCGCGCTGCGCTCGTTGCCGATCTCGACCGGCAACAGGTTGCGCGCGACCTGCTGGGTGATCGTCGACGCGCCGCCGACGACGCGCTCGGCCTGGTAGTTCGCCCACGCGGCCCGCACGATCGCGCGGTAATCGACGCCGTGATGCGCGAAGAACCGCACGTCCTCGGCGGCGAGCACCGCCTCGATGAGCTGCGGTGGCAGCTCGTCGAGCGTGACCAGCGTGCGGTGACCGACGACGTCGGCGTCCTCGAACGGCAGCTCGGCGAGGTGCGAGCCATCGGCGGCGACGATCAGCGAGGTCTGCGGCGCCAGCTCGCGCCACGCGGCGAGATCCGGAACGTCGGGCAGGTCGCGTGCCCACCGGCGCAGCGTCAGCGCGACGACGCCACCGGCGACGATCGGTAGCGCGATCGCGAGCCAGAGCAGCGCGACCACCGGTAGCCGCCACCACCAGCCGCCGTCGCGGCGATTGGCGACGACGACCGTGGTCATGACGAGAACAGGGCCATCTGCTGCGGCGGTCCGAGCACGTGCGCGCGCGCGCCGAGCGCTGCGGCGACCGAGTCCGCGCACGCGCCGGTGATGAAGACGTGCTTCGCGCGCGTGTGCTCGATCCAGCCCAGCAGCTGATCGCGCCCGGCGACGAAGGGCCACGCGAACGTCGCGTCCCAGCCGGCCTGCGGATCGAGTGCACGCGCAGAGACCAGCGCGCTCGGCGCCTGCGCGGTGCCCGCGAGCCTGCCGCGATCCGCCTCGGCGCGGACGAGCACCGCAGGCTCCTTGCCCGGTGCCCGCAGCGGGGCGACGTCGTTGGCCGGTGCCGCGGCGGCGCTGCTACCGAGACCGGTGACGAACGCGGCCGTGCTGCCGAGCGGCCCGACGCTGCCGCGCGCGGCACCATGGCCGAGCGTGCTCGCGCTATCGCGCAGCGACCTGGAGCCGGTGACCGGCAGACCCGCCGCGCCGAGATACGCGGCGACCTCGAGGCCATCGAGCGCGGTCTCGACGACGAGCACCGGCGACACGCCGGCGGCGAGGTGGGCACGGGACCACGCGATCACGCGCTCCGCGATCTCCGCACGGGGTGCGAACTGATGGTGCGGCTCGCCGACCGGTGCGGCGACGACGACCGCGTCGCTCGCGCGGACCTCCGCCGGCTCGCTCGTATCGTGGGTGCGGATCGCACCGGCGTAGAGCACGGTGCGCATGCCCGTGTCGACGTGGAGCGCCGCCGCGCCGAGCATTCGGCCCGACGCGATCAGCTCGAGTCGCAACGTGCCGAGCGTGAAGGGGCGCCGCAGTGGCACGGCGAGGTGACCGCTGTCGCGCCCGCCGATCAGCGCGAGCGTCGTCGTCGAGGCGATCAGCTGGCCGTGACCGGCACGCACGACCCGATCGGCGCTCGACACGAAGCACACGTCGCGCCGGCGGCGAGCGTCGCACCAGATCGGCGTTCCGGTCAGGTGCACGCCGTCGCGCCAGGTGACCGGCGGTACCGGAGATGCGCGTGGTCTGCGTGCCACGCCACACCCTGGCACTTCTCAAGCATTTTCGCAACTTAGCGACTGCTATTCCAGCTCGTTGCGCTCGAGCATCTCCTCGAGCTCGCGGATCACGGTCTGCAAGTCGGCGCGCTGGCCATCGTCGAGGTCAAAGACGATCCCCATGCCCGGCGGCTCCTCGTCCTGCGCGAGGATCGTGTGCGTGACCTTGCCCATCAGCGACAGCGGCTGCTGCTTGCCGGGCACGCTGACCAGCATGTGGACCTGCGAGGTCTCGGGCAGCGGCTTCTCGGTGAACAGGAACACGCCCTCTTCGTTGATGTCGCGCGTGAACGTCTTCTCGGGACCCTCGATCGCGCCGTAGGTGACCTGGAGGCGGATCGGCAGCCGGTTCTTGCGGCGCAGGTTGAGCAGGCCGCCGCGCACGAAGCCGTTCAGGTAGTTGATCTTCTCGCGCTCGGTGCCGCTCAACGCGACGATCAGGCCGGCCGGCTCGTCGCGCGTGCCGACGACCGTCCCGCGCAGCGTGACGAGCCAGCCCCCGACATCGAGGTCGATGCGCAGCGGCGCGCCGTTGTCGATCGGCTCGTCGCTCGGAACGAACACGGTCCAGTCGCGCGGATCGAAGATCTTGATCCACTCCGAATGGCTGCTCAGCCGTAGCTCGAGCCGGACCGCTCCCACGCGGCCATCGTAAACCAGCGCGCGGCGTCGAGGCTATCGAATGGCGACGCGCAACGTCACCGGCGTGCCGGCGCGCGTGACCTGGATCGTCGCCGCCTGTAGCGAGGATGCGCGTGCATACAGGTTCGCGGCGTCGTCCAGCGAGCGCAGCGGCTGGCCGTCGATGCTCGTGATCACGTCCCCCTTGCGCAGGCCGATCCGGGTCAGCAGCGTGCCCTCGCCGAGGGCGTCGAAGCGTAGCCCGTCGGGCGTGAAGGTCGCGCGGAACGAGGCGGCGAGGCGGGGAAAGTCGGCCAGCGCCCCGTCGAGCTCCGCGCGCGTCAGCGTGGTGGCGCCTGCCGCACTCGTGGATGCCGATGCTGGCGCCGCGGCTGGCGTGCCCGTCGTGGTCGAGGAGGACGCGGTCGACGGGGGTGGGGCGCCGGTCAGCGCGGCCGCCAGGGCGGAGCCGGTGTCGTCGGCCGGCGCGGGGGGCGCGGGGGGCGCGGGGGGCGTGCTCGTCGAGGTCGCGGGGGGCGCGGTCGGCGTGCTCGTCGAGGTCGCGGGCGGCGCGGCGGCCGTGCTCGTCGAGGTCGCGGGCGGCGCGGTCAGCGTGCTCGTCGAGGTCGCAGGCGGCGCGGAGCGCACCGGGACCGGCGTCGCTCCGACCGCGTCGGCGAATGCCGTGATGCCCGGGTCCGCGTCGGGGGCGCCCGCGTCGAAGGGCTCGGTGTCGTCGCCGGCGGCACTCGCGACGCGCACGCCGCCTTCGCCCGGCGTCGCGGGCGGCGCGGGCTCGGCGTACGGGTCGACCGGCATGGCCGGGGCGCTCGTGGGCGCACGCGGGGCGTCGGAGGCGCTCGCCGTGGCGCCTGCTGTCGGCTCCGCGGACGGGTCGGCCGGCCGCGCCTTCGCTCCCGACCGGCGCTCGTGGCGCGGTGGCGGGGCGGTCAGGATGATCTGGGTTCCGTTCCCCGCGACGAACGTCACGGCGTCGGCCTCGATGTCGTCGACCAGGTAGCCCTCGAGCGACTGGCCGACCTCGGCCACGACATGGTTGCCGCGATCCCGGTCGAACAGCAGGACCTGCCGGGTCTCGGGCAGCAGCTTCACCACCCGAAACGGCAGCCGCTGCCGCATCACGTCGGGCTGGGGATCCGCGGGCGTTGCGTCGTCGGCGAGCGCCCCGGCCCCGGTCAGCGCGACAAACAGAAGAGCACTGACGAGACGCATGCGCTCGTGCGGTGCAATCGCCGATCCGGCTCAAGCTCACGGAACCACGATGCGCTCGCCGCGAGCTGTAGTCGCGGATTCACATCGAGTGTGCCGATGTGGGGCACTCGTCGGGCGAAGGCCCGCGCTAGCTCTTCTTGTCGAGCTCGGACAGGTCGAGGTCCTCGAGCTCCTTGAGGTCCTCGGGGGTGAGGCTGGTGGGCTCTGCCGCGCCCTTGGTCTCGCCCTTGCCGTCTTCCTTGGTGCCAGCGCCGAGCTGCTTGGCGTTCTCGCCCTTGGGCGCCTCGAGCATGCCCATCTTCGCCTTGAGCTCGGAGAGTGCGTCGTCCTCGCTGCCGCCGCCGCCCTGCTCGAGCTGGAGGAACTTGGACTCGAGCGTGTCGCCGGAGAGCTCGCCCGCGAGCTCGGCGCCGGCCTCGGCCTCGGCCTCCATGAGCTGGATGCGCTCGGCCATGCGGTCGAACGTGTCGAACGCGCTGGTGTCGCCGAGGCCCTGCATCGTGTTCGCGATCTGCTGCTGCGCCTCGGCGCGCTTCTTACGCGCGATGAGGATGTTCTTCTTGCGCTTCGCTTCCTCGATCTTGTTGTTGAGCAGGCGCAGCGCGTCCTTGAGCTTCTCGACCGCCTGCTTCTGCGCGATCCACTGCTGCTGGAACTGCGCCGCGATCGTCTCGTGCTCTTGCTTGCGCGCGAGCGCCTGGCGCGCGAGGTTGTCGTCGCCCGCACGGACGGCGACCATCGCTTTGCGCTCCCACTCCTTGGCCTTGTCGGTCTCCGACGTGTATTGCTTCTGCAGCTTCTTTTCGTCGGCAATCGCGATGGCCACAGCCTTCTTCGCCTCGACCAGCTGCTGCTGCATCTCGAGCAGCACCTGCGAGAGCATCTTCTCCGGATCCTCGGCCTTGGTGATGAGGTCGTTGATGTTCGACTTGATCAGGGTCCCGAGTCTGGAAAAGATTCCCATGGCTTTCATCGAGCCTACGAGATCAATGGGGCACCCGCAACGATGACCGCTAGCAGTTTGCCGCGCCACATCGGCATCATCATGGACGGCAACGGACGCTGGGCACAGCTTCGCGATCGTCCTCGCATCGATGGTCATCGCGAGGGTGCCAGCAGCGTCCGCGACATCGTCCGTGCGTCGCGCCAGCTCGGGATCGAGGCGCTGACGCTGTACGCGTTCTCGTCGCAGAACTGGTCGCGGCCCGCCGACGAAGTGGCCGGTTTGATGCAGCTTCTCCGCGAGTTTTTGCTCGACGAGCGCGCCGAGATCCTCGACAACGGGATCCGGCTCGAGGCGCTCGGCGACGTCGAGAAGCTGCCGCCCCTCGTGCGCGAGCCCCTCGACGAGCTACGCGCGGCCAGCTCGGGAAATTCCCAGATGGCATTGACGCTCGCGCTGTCCTATGGCGGCCGCGAGTCGATCGCGCGTGCGGCGCGCTCGGCGGCGCGCGACATCGCCGCCGGCATCCTGCGCGCGGAGGACCTCGACTGCGACCGGCTCGGCGGCTACCTGCCGACGGCGAAGCTGCCGCCCCTCGACCTGCTCATCCGCACCTCGGGCGAGCTGCGCGTGTCGAACTTCATGCTCTGGGAGCTTGCCTACGCCGAGCTCGTCTTCGTCGACGTGCTGTGGCCCGAGTTCCGCCGGCCGCACCTCTACCGGTGCATCGAGGAGTACGCCGCGCGCGAGCGCCGGTTCGGCATGACGTCCGCACAGCTTGCCGATTCTTCTGACGTGTAGTTAGCTGCGGTCCTCTTGGCTCTCGGCAACCTCGCGCAGCGGTTCCTCGTCGCGATCGTCGCAGTACCGCTCCTCCTCCTCCTTCTCTACTATCACCGGCCCGAACCGACCTGGGTCGTGATCTTCGCCGCGTCGATCCTCGCGATGCGCGAGTTCTTCGGCATGACGCTGCCGGCCGCGGATCGCAACCCCGCGCTCGTCATGGGCGCGCTCGCGTCGGCCGCGTTCTACTGGCTCGACCCGCACACGCTCGCGTACGCCCCGACCTCGCACCTGCTCACCGGCGCGGTCGTCGCCGGCTCGACGATCGCGCTCGTGCTCGCCGTCATCGTGCCGGGCCTCTATTACCTGTTCCGCTTCCGCGACATCCCGAGCGTCGCCGGCCGCTACGCGGCGACGGTCGCCGGCATCGTCTACGCCGGCTTCCTCACCTCGTTCCTCGCGTACCTGAAGCGCATCGACCCGGGGCAGGGCGGCGACACCGTCGTCATCGTGCTGCTCGTCGCGTGGGTCGCCGATACCGGCGGCTACTTCGCCGGCCGCTTCCTCGGCAAGGCCAAGCTCTACGAGGCGGTCAGCCCGAAGAAGACCTGGGCGGGCGCGTGGGGCGGCCTGGCGGGCTCGCTGATCGGCGTCGCCGTGCTGAAGCTGTTCTTCGCGGACTGGCTGACCTGGGTCGACGTCGTCCTGATCGCGATCCCCGGCGGCATCCTCGGCCAGCTCGGTGACCTGGCGGAGTCCCTGATCAAACGCTCGGTTGGCGTGAAGGACTCGGGCGCGCTGCTGCCCGGGCACGGTGGCATCCTCGACCGCATCGACGCGGTGCTGTTCATCGCGCCGTACGTCTATGCGTATCTGATCGTACGCTACGTCGGCCACCTGTAGCGGCTGGGGCCAGCCGGCTCCACGCGCCCGGTCAGCAGAGTAAAGGTCCGACCGGCTACATTTTGGTTACTGCACTGATCGGATTTCAGTATCGTCCGCGGCGATGAGGGACCGATCGATCGCGATCTGGGTCGTTGCGTTCGCATGCGCGTGCGGACCGTCGCCCCATGGCCATGGTGCAGACGACGACGGTAGCGGTGACGTGGATGCCGGCGACACCGGCGGAGGTGGTGGCGGCGATGGCGGCGGTAGCGCCACCGTCGACGCGCTCGGCTGCTCGGCGATGGACATCTTGTTCGTCATCGATAACTCCGGCTCGATGCAGCAGGAGCAGACGAACCTGATCGCGAACTTCCCGGCGTTCATCTCGGTGCTCGACGCGTCGGGCCTCGACTACCGCGTCGCGGTGACGACCACGGCGCGCGACTACTCGTACAACATGACCACGCCGTTCGGGAACATCCCCGAGAGCACGAGCGGCGAGAGCGGCGAGATGCTCCAGAAGGGGAGCATGACGAAGCGCTGGATCGACAAGACCGATCCGGACGTCGCGACGACGTTCTCGACCCTGGCGAACGTCGGCACCAGCGGCTCCGCCGACGAGATGCCACTCGGCGCCGTCCGCGACGCGTTCGAGGAGCGCATGGCAGACGGCACGAACATGGGCTTTCGCCGGCCCGACGCGCTGCTCGGCATCGTGATCCTGACCGACGAGAACGATTGCTCGTACGAGCAGTCGGTGAACCTCGGCTTCACCGAGTCGCTGTGCGACAGCCAGATGGAGCCGGTCGGCAACTACAAGGCGTTCCTCGACCAGTACACCGGCAACGCGACGCGGTGGGCGACCGCGATCATCGCGGGCCCGGGCCCGGGCACGTGCTCGTCGAGCTTCGGCGACGCGGAGGAGGCGACCCGGCTCGTCGACTTCAAGAACCAGGTCGGCACCAACGCGATCATGTCGTCGATCTGCGACGGCGATCTGTCGATCAGCCTGATGCAGGCGCTCGCGCTGTTCCAGAGCGCGTGCGGCGGCATCATCCTCTAGCCGCTCAGGACGCGGACGCGGCGAGGAAGCTGCGTGCGTGGTTCGCCCAGTCGGACTGCGCGTCGAGCTCGAGGTAGCGCTCGAGGTACTGGCGCGCCTGCGCGGTGCCGCCGAGCTGTGCGAGCATGAGCCCGAGGTTGTAGTGCGCGTCCGCGAACTCCGGCGCCGCGGCGCACACCTTGCGGAGCTCGGCGACGGCGAGCTCGATCTCGCCGAGATCCTCGAGCGTGTTC
>DAIRFU010000691.1:0-3756 GCA_036794935.1 Kofleriaceae bacterium
CCGGTCAGTACGCGGTGAGCACGAGCAACCGCAACTTCGAGGGCCGCCAGGGACGTGGCGGACGCACGTTCCTCGCATCGCCGCTGACCGCCGCGGCGGCCGCGATCACCGGCCGGATCACCGATGTCCGCACGCTGATGGGAGATGCGCGATGACCCCGTTCACCACGCTCGCCGGCCGCGGCGTCCTGCTGCCCGCCGACGACGTCGACACCGACCAGATCATCCCGGCGCGCTTCCTCAAGGGCACCGCGAAGACCGGGCTCGCCGCGCACCTGTTCGCGGACTGGCGCGTGCAGCCGGACTTCCCGCTGCTGGCGGCGGGCGCGGCGGGCGCGCAGATCCTGGTCACCGGCCATAACTTCGGTTGCGGCAGCTCGCGCGAGCACGCGCCGTGGGCGCTCGTCGACTGGGGGTTTCGCGCGATCGTCGCGCGCTCGTTCGCCGACATCTTCCAGCAGAACGCGACGAAGAACGGCCTGGTGCCGATCGCGCTGCCCGACGCCGCGTGCGCACAGATCGAGCGCACCGTGGCGAGCGCGCCGGCGGCCGAGCTGCGCGTCGATCTCGCGGCCGAGCGCGTGACGCTGCCGGACGGCACGGCGTTCGCGTTCGCGATCGATCCGTTCGCGAAGCACTGCCTGCTGAGCGGCCTCGACGAGCTCGGCTACATCCTGTCGTTCGCCGATCGCATCACGGCCCACGAGCAACGATGACCGGCATCGCGATCTACGACACCACGCTGCGCGACGGCACCCAGCGCGAGGGCATCTCCCTCGCGTGCTCCGACAAGCTGCGGATCGCGGAGCAGCTCGACGCGCTCGGCGTCGCCTTCGTCGAGGGCGGCTGGCCGGGCTCCAACCCCAAGGACGCCGAGCTGTTCCGGCGCGCGCGCGATGTCCCGTGGCGACACGCGACGCTCGCCGCGTTCGGCGCCACCCGGCGCGCCGGCATCGCCCCCGAGGACGATACGAACCTCGCCGCGCTGCTCGACTCGCAGGCCCGTGCGTGCACGATCTTCGGCAAGACGTCGCTGCTCCACGTCCGCGAGGTCCTGCGCACGACACCCGACGAGAACCTCGCGATGATCGAGGACAGCGTGCGCTACCTCGCGGCGCACGGCCGCCGCGTGATCTACGACGCCGAGCACTTCTTCGATGGCGCGGCCGAGGACGGGGACTACGCGCTCGCGACGCTGCACGCAGCGGTCAGCGGCGGCGCCGAGGCGATCGTGCTGTGCGACACCAATGGCGGCACGCTGCCGTGGCAGATCGAGGCGCGCGTGCGCACGGTCGCCGCCGCCCTGCCCGTCCCGATCGGCATCCACGCACACGACGATAGCGGGTGCGGTGTCGCGAACACGCTCGCCGCCGTCCGCGCCGGAGCGCGCCACGTCCAGGGCACGCTCAACGGCTACGGCGAGCGCTGCGGCAACGCGAACCTGACGACGATCATCCCGGCGATCGAGCTCAAGCTCGGCCTGCCGTGCCTGCGGCCGGGTGCGCTCGCCGAGCTCGGCCGCGTGGCACGGTTTTGCGCCGAGACCGCGAACCTCGCGTTCGACGAGCACGCGCCGTACATGGGACGCAGCGCGTTCGCGCACAAGGGCGGCGTCCATGTCGCCGCGATCCGCCGCGCGCCGCGCGCCTACGAGCACGTCGATCCGGCTCTCGTCGGCAACCGCACCCGCTTCGTCGTCAGCGAGCTGTCCGGGCGCGGCAACGTGCGCGCGATCGCCGAGGCACACGACGTCGTCGTCGCAGCCGAGATCGAGGCCGGCGTGCTCGACGCGGTCAAGCAGCGCGAGGCCCGCGGGTTCGCGTTCGAGTCGGCCGAGGCGTCGGTCGCGCTGATGATGCGTCGCGCGCAGCCCGGCTACGCACCGCCGTTCGAGCTCGCCGACTACAAGGTGCTGGTCGGCAAGGACCTCGCCGATGCGGCGGTCAAGGTGCGCATCGGCGGCGAGCTGATCCACACCGCGGCCGAGGGCAATGGCCCGGTCGGCGCGCTCGACGCGGCGCTGCGCAAGGCGCTCGTCGCCGCGTTCCCCGAGGTCGAGCACATCCAGCTCGAGGACTACAAGGTCCGCATCATCGACGGCCGCGACGGCACGTCCGCGACGACGCGCGTGCTCGTCGATCACGGGCTGCGGCAGCGCAACGGCCACGCGCGGTGGACGACGGTCGGCGCATCGCCGAGCATCCTCGAGGCGTCGCTGGTCGCGCTCGTCGATGGCATCGAACATGGACTCTGGTTGGCACGAGGAAAAGGAGAACGCGATGAAGGCCACGATCGTCTTGCTGCCGGGTGATGGCATCGGTCCCGAGGTGGTGCGCGAAGGCCGCGCCGTGCTCGAGGCCGTCGCCGCGCACCACGGTCACCTGTTCGACTTCACCGAGCACCTGATCGGCGGCGCCGCGATCGACGCCACCGGCGACGCCCTGCCCGGCCGCACCCGGGTCGCGTGCGAGCGCGCCGATGCCGTGCTGCTCGGCGCCGTCGGCGGCCCGCAGTGGGACGATCCGAAGGCACCCGTGCGGCCCGAGCAGGGCCTGCTCGCGATCCGCAAGGCGCTCGGCCTGTACGCGAACCTGCGCCCGGTGCGGGTCCACCCGGCGCTCGCGGCGGTCTCGCCGCTCAAGGCCGAGCGCGTCGAGGGCGTCGACGTGCTGTTCGTCCGCGAGCTGACCGGCGGCCTGTACTTCGGCTGGCCGCGGTTTCGCGAGGAGGTCGGCGACAGCCGGCGCGCCGTCGACACGCTCGAGTACACCGAGGACGAGATCCGGCGCGTCGTCCGCCTCGCGTTCCGGCTCGCCCGCTCGCGCAACAAGCGGGTGACGTCCGTCGACAAGGCGAACGTGCTCGAGTCGTCGCGGCTGTGGCGCGAGGTCGCCGTCGAGGTCGCCGCCGAGTTCCCCGATGTCGCGCTCGAACATCAGCTCGTCGACTCCTGCGCGATGCGCCTCGTGACCGCCGCGCGAAGCTTCGATGTCGTGGTCACCGAGAACATGTTCGGCGACATCCTGACCGACGAGGCCGCGGTGCTCACCGGCTCGTTGGGCCTGCTGCCGAGTGCGTCGCTCGGCGAAGGTACGCGCGGTCTCTACGAGCCGATCCACGGCTCGGCGCCGGACATCGCGGGCAAGGGCATCGCGAACCCGATCGGGACCATCCTGAGCGCGGCGATGCTGCTCCGCCATTCGCTCGGCCTGCGCGACGAGGCCGACACCGTCGAGCGCGCCGTCCGCGAGGTGATCGCCGGCGGCGCCCGGACTGCCGACATGGTGGTCTCGCCGACGACGACGCTGTCGACGAGCGAGATGGGTGAACGGATCCGGACCGCGCTCGCCGACGCGTCAGCGACATACCGCGTCGCGTAAGAAATCGGCCCGGCCCGGCCGGGGAGCCCGAATCCGACGCGACCGTGACACGGTGGTGACCCGAACGTGCCCGCAGCCGCGCGGCACGGGCGCCAGACTGTGTCGTGCAGTACGAACAGTATTACGAGCTGGCAGAGCGACATGGTTGGCGAGTCACCGAGCTGGACTGGGATCAGCTCGAGCGCGAGGCCAAGCAGGGCCTCCTCACCGACCTCGACCACGCCGCCCTGCTCGGCACCGCGGTGATCGAGCACGGCGTCCCGCACTACAGCGAGGTGTGGGGGCTCGTCGAGCACCTGCGCGAGAACTGGGAGCTGTGGCAGTTCACGACGCTGTGGACCGGCGAGGAGCATCGCCACTCGTACGCGCTCAAGAAG
>DAIRFU010000692.1:0-3747 GCA_036794935.1 Kofleriaceae bacterium
TGCGTGACAAGCACTAAATTGCTTGATAGACGATCGACATGGACCCGACGACCTTCGAGACGCACCCGAGCCGGTACAAGCACTGGCGGCTGACCGTGACCGGGGACATCGCGACGATGGTGATGGCGGTCGACGACGAGCACCCGCACCGGGCGGGCTACGAGCTCAAGCTCAACTCGTACGATCTGAGCGTCGACATCGAGCTCGCGGACGCGATCCAGCGCGTGCGCTTCGAGCACCCCGAGGTCACGTGCATCGTGTTCACGGCCGAGCTCGACCGCGTCTTCTGCTCGGGCGCGAACATCTACATGCTCGGCCAGTCGACGCACTCGTTCAAGGTGAACTTCTGCAAGTTCACGAACGAGACGCGGCTGTATCTCGAGGACGCGTCGGCGCAGAGCGGGCTAGCGTCGCTCGCGGCATGCAAGGGCACGACGGCGGGCGGCGGTTACGAGCTCGCGCTCGCGTGCGACGAGATCATGCTCGTCGACGACGGCAGCTCGGCGGTCAGCTTCCCGGAGACGCCGCTGCTCGCGGTGCTGCCGGGCACCGGCGGGCTCACGCGCCTGGTCGACAAGCGCAAGGTCCGCCGCGATCGCGCCGACGTGTTCTGCACGACGGCGGAGGGCATCAAGGGCAAGCGCGCGAAGGAGTGGGGGCTCGTCGATCAGCTGGTGTCGCGCACGAAGTGGGACGAGGCGGTCGGCGAGCGCGCGAAGGCGCTGGCGGCGCGCCAGCAGGTGACGCGCGGCCCGGCGTTCACGCTGCCGCCCCTCGAGCCCAAGGTCACGCCGGAGCGCATCGCGTACCGGTTCGTCGAATTCACCGCCGACGCCGCGGCGCGCACCGCGAACCTGCTCGTGCGCGGCCCCGAGGCCGGCGAGGATCCGGACAGGCTCGCCGCGGCGGGCACCCAGCCGTGGGCGCTGCGCGCGTTCCGCGAGCTCGACGACGCGCTGCTGCGGCTGCGCTTCGATTATCCCGAGATCAATGTCGTCACGGTGCGCACGAGCGGCAGCGCGGCGGCCGTCAAGGCGTGCGACGAGCTGCTCGCGAAATCGACGAGCGGCTTCGCGCGCGAGGTCCGGCTGCTCCAGCGCCGCGTGCTCAAGCGGTTCGACAACACGGCCCGCAGCTTCTACGCCGTCGCCGATGCCGCGGACTCGTGCTTCGCGGGCGTGCTGCTCGAGCTCGCGCTCGGCGCCGACCGCTTCTACATGCTGATCGACGGCGACGAGGCGATCGGCGTCGAGACCAGCGTCGCGAACACCGGGTTCATGACGATGTGCACCGGGCTGTCGCGGCTCGAGGCGCGGTTCTTCGCCGAGCCGGAGCGGGCGCAGAAGGTGCTCGCGCGCGGCGCCGAGGGGCGGATCGCGAGCGAGGAGGCGGAATCACTCGGCCTCGCGACGATCGCCGCCGACGACATCGACTTCGAGGACGAGCTGCGCATCGCGATCGAGGAGCGCGCGTCGCTGTCGCCCGATGCCCTGACCGGCATGGAGGCCTCGCTGCGCTTCGTCGGTCCGGAGACGCTCGAGACCAAGATCTTCGGCCGGCTCTCCGCCTGGCAGAACTGGATCTTCACCCGCGCCAACTCGACCGGCCCGCACGGCGCACTGACACTCTACGGCCAGCCCGAACGTCCACAGTTCCAGTGGAAGAGGACCTAGCTATGTCCACCGTACTCACCGACGAGAAGATCCCGAACAACGTCAACCTGGCCGGCGACAAGCGCCTGCAGCGCGCGCTCGAGGCGTGGCAGCCGAAGTTCATCGACTGGTGGAAGGACATGGGCCCGCTCGGCTGGCAGGAGCGCGACATCTACCTGCGCACCGCCATCTCCGTCGAGGCGAACGGCTGGGCGCACTTCGATTACGTCAAGATGCCCGACTACCGCTGGGGTATCTTCCTCGAGCCGAAGGACGCGACTCGCGTGCACGGCTTCGGCGACTTCCAGGGCCAGCCGGTGTGGGACGAGGTGCCGGGCGAGTTCCGCAACATGCTGCGCCGCCTCGTCGTCACGCAGGGCGACACCGAGCCGGCCAGTGTCGAGCAGCAGCGCAAGCTCGGCGCGACGGCGCCGTCTCTCTATGACCTGCGCAACCTGTTCCAGGTCAACGTCGAGGAAGGCCGTCACCTGTGGGCGATGGTCTACCTGCTCCACACCTACTTCGGCCGCGATGGCCGCGAGGAGGCGGAGGAGCTGCTGATGCGCCGCTCGGGCGATGCCGACAAGCCGCGCATCCTCGGTGCGTTCAACGAGCCGACGAGCCACTGGCTCTCGTTCTTCATGTTCACGATGTTCACCGACCGCGACGGCAAGTATCAGCTCGCCGCGCTCGCCGAGAGCGGCTTCGATCCACTCGCGCGGACGTGCCGGTTCATGCTCACCGAGGAGGCGCACCACATGTTCGTCGGCGAGACCGGCGTGCAGCGGGTCGTCAAGCGCGCCTGCGAGCTGATGAAGCAGGGCGACGTGCGCGCGCTCGGCGGCGTCGATCTGCCGACGCTCCAGAAGTACCTGAACCTCTGGTACTCGCTGTCGCTCGATCTGTTCGGCGGCGAGGTGTCCTCGAACGCAGCCGACGCGTTCGCGGCCGGCCTCAAGGGCCGCTACAAGGAAGACCGCTACGACGAGCACAAGCTGATCGGCTCGCACTTCGCGATGGACGTGCTGGAGGACGGCAAGGTCGTCCACAAGGACATCCCGATGCGCAACGCGCTGAACGAGGTGCTGCGCAGCGAGTACATCAAGGACTGCCAGCGTGGCGTCGATCGCTGGAACAAGACGATCCGCGACGAGGGGCTCGAGGTCGAGCTGAAGCTGCCCTCGCACAAGTTCCACCGCCAGATCGGCATGTGGTCCGGTCATCACTTCTCGCCGGCGGGCGAGATGCTCGACGCGGCGACGTGGAACGCGAAGCGCGGCGAGTGGCTGCCGAACGACGCGGACGAGGCGTACATCAAGAGCCTGATGAACCCGGTGTACGAGCGCGGCAAGATGGCGAGCTGGATCGCGCCGCCCGCCAAGGGCATCAACGGGCTGCCGGGCGACTTCGAATACGTGCGGCCGTAGTCGGGGCTGGCTGGTATTCTCGGCGTATGGAATCGCCGAAGAAGAAGCGGGCGACGTATCAGGATGTGCTCGCAGCGCCAGAATACAAGGTCGCGGAGATCATCGGCGGTGACCTGCGACTGTCGCCGCGTCCTGGTGGCCCGGCGACCGCGGTCGCATCATCGCTTCATTCTGGGCTCAACGTTCCTTTCGGCTTCGGACAGGGTGGACCGGGTGGCTGGGTGATCCTGTTCGAGCCGGAGCTGCACATCGCGGGCGAAGTCGTCGTGCCCGATCTCGCAGGATGGCGCCTGGAACGGATGCCCGTGATTCCCGACGCTGCGTTCTTTACCGTCACGCCCGACTGGGTCTGCGAGGTGCTTTCGAAGTCTACGGAGAGGGTCGACCGGTTCGAGAAGATGCCATTCTATGCGGCCATCGGCGTGCGACATGCCTGGTTGGTTCACCCTCGCATGCGCGGCGTGGAAGCGCTTCGCTTGCACGAGGGAGGATGGCTCGCGATCGGCGTGTACAAGGATGACGACCGCGCGCGGATCGAACCGTTCGAGGCGATCGAGCTCGATGTTTCCCGGCTATGGACGGCCCTGCCGTTTCCGACGCGCGCATCGGAGCCCACCGATGAGTGGGACTACGAGCGGGCATCGCCCGGCTACTGATCGTCGTCGTTG
>DAIRFU010000693.1:0-3735 GCA_036794935.1 Kofleriaceae bacterium
CCTCCTTTATTGCACCTTCCTCTCCTTGCCACTCGTCGGCTGCTACGGCGGCGAGCGCGCCCAGACCGGCGAGTGCCCCGCCGGCGAGGTCTGCTCGGACGCCACGCCGGGCGGGCTCCAGTTCATCGGCAACGATCTCGTCGGCCAGCTGCTGCTCAGCGGGCCCCGGCCGACCGCGATCGGCGGCACGCAGACGGTCGCGCTCCAGTACGACCGAGGCGACGGCGTCCTCATCGCGCTCGATCTGCCGTTCACCGCGGATGACGACGGCGGGCTCGGCATCACGGTCGATGCGACCAGCGGCTCGCAGGTGACCGTGCGCGGCGCGGGTAGCCGCACGAACTACCTGCGCATCCTCGACGAGGATGGCCTGCTCATGGATCGCAAGCAGCTGACCGGTGCCGCGCTCGATCGCATCGAGCTCGTCTCGGAGGACTTCGAGAGCGTACCCGCCGATCGCCAGCTCGCGTTCGCGCCGGGCAGCCGCACGATCGGCGTCGCGCTGTACGGCGACGTCCAGGGCTCGGGTGGGCCGACCAGCGAGCGGCTGGTCGACACGTCGATGGACCTCGCGCTCGCCGGTGCCGAGCGCCGGGCGTGGGACACGCTGTCGATCGACGCCGCGGTCGGTACCTATCCGCTCGCCGTCACCGCCGGTGACAAGCCGACGGCGACGCTCGACTTCGTCGTCGTCGATCAGGCCGACTCGGTGACGGCGATCGGGCCGGTGCCGAGCACGATCGCCGCCAACGAGTCCGCCTCGATCTGCTTCGAGGCCGTCGCCGCCGGCCGCTACATCGCCGGGCTGACCTGGACGTACGTGATCGACGGTACCGAGATGGAGGTCAAGGGCGACGACGCGCTGCTGCGCAACTGCGTCTCGGTGACGACCCAGAAGACGTCCGGGACCGTGACCGTGGAGGCGAGCGCGGGCGGGCAGATGACCGCGATGGCGCTGACGGTCGGCGCGAGTGCGCGCACGGCGACCTCGGTGCCGCGGCCGCTGCGCGCGGCATCGCCGGCCTCCCCGACGGCGGGCGACCGGGCCGCGCTGATGCGCTAGCATTCCGGGATGGCCGAGACCATCTTCGCCCGGATCCTGCGCGGCGAGATTCCAGCTCACCGCGTCTACGAGGACGAGCACGTCCTCGCGTTTCTCGACGTCAACCCGGTCGCGCGCGGTCACCTGCTCGTGATCCCGCGCGAGCCGGCCGAGACGCTCGACAAGCTCTCGGACGACGCGGCGGCGGCGATCGGGCGCGTGCTGCCGCGGCTGTCGCGCGCGGTGCTCGCCGCGACCGGGGCGAGCGCGTTCAACGTGCTGCAGAACAACGGTCCGCTCGCCCACCAGGCCGTGTTCCACGTCCACTTCCACATCATCCCGAAGTACGACGACAACAGCGGCCTGGGCATCGGCTGGCCGGCGCAAAAGCTGGAAGGCGGGGCGGAGCTGGCGACATCGATCGCCGGCAAGCTGTGAGGCGCGGTGTCGTCACCACGGTGCTGGTCGCGCTCGCGGCCGCGCTGCCGGCGTCGGGGTGCCTGTACACGCGCTATGTCGCCCAGGCGGCGACCGGCCAGTTCGACCTGCTCGGTCGCTCCGAGCCGCTCGAGGACGTGATCGCCGATCCCGACACCTCGCTGCGCGTCGCGCTACTGCTCGCCGAGATCCCGGCGATCAAGCAGTACGGTCGCAGCTACGGGCTCAAGATCCGCAAGAACTACGAGCGCTACACGCGGCTCGGCCAGCCCGCCGCGGTGTGGTTCACGGCCGCCGCCGACCCGGTCGCGTTCAAGCCGCGCACGTGGTGCTTCCCGATCGTCGGCTGCTTTGCCGGCCTCGGCTGGTTCGACGAGCTGGAGGCGGTCGAGTTCAAGCAGAAGCTCGAGGCCGAGGGCTACGACGCGCTGGTGCGGCCGGCGTCGGCGTACTCGACCGGCGGCTGGTTCCCCGACCCCGTGCTGTCGACGATGCTCGGCACCGGCGATGACGCGCTGCCGGATCTGTTCAACGTGATCATCCACGAGTCGGTCCACGCGACCGTGCTGGTGCCCGACGAGCCGTTCTTCAACGAGAGCCTGGCGTCGTATGTCGCCGACGCGCTGACCGACGCCTGGATCGCCGAGCGGTTCGGCCCCGGCTCGCCCGAGCACGTCGCGTGGACGCTCGGCCAGGCGCTGCGGCTGCCGCGCGTCGCCCGCCTGCTCGCCGGCTACGAGGCGCTCAAGACCGTCTACGAGTCCAAGCGCACGCGCGAGCAGAAGCTCGCCGACAAGGCCAAGATCATCGACGAGCTGGTCGCCGACCTGAAGCTGCGCAAGCGGCCGAACAACGCGTCACTTACCGAAGTGCGGGTCTACAACGGCGGTGCGGCGCCGCTCATCCTCGCGCACCGCGCGTGTGGCGACCTGCGCGCGCTCGTCGAGGCGGCGAAGACGCTGCGCCGAAAGGACTTCCAGCAGTCGCTGCAGGAGGACCTGACCGGCATCGGCCGGTTGATCGGTCAGCGCTGCGCGACGCAAAAACTGGATCGCGCGACCGGGAGTGCTCACGATTCGAGGTGATGCGGTCTCTCGTTCTTGCCCTCGGTGTTGCCCTCGGTCTGTTCGCCTTCACCCACACCGCAGATGCGAGGCCCCGGCGGGCGAAGAAGACCGTCGCGACGAAGTCCCACAAGGCGAGCCCTCACAAGCGCGACAAGCCGAGCCAGCGGAACGCGAAGCGTCACGGCCGGATCGCGGTGACCGCCCACACGCATCGTCACATCGAGATCCGCGGCCCGATCGCCGGCCAGAGCATCGGCGCGCCGTGGCAAGGCCGGCTGCGCGAGCCGGTCCGGCTCGCCGAGAACGACGCGTGGGTGATCCGCCGGCCGTGGCGCTCGTTCGGCACGCACACGACCGTCGAGTACGTCGAGCACGTGCTCGCGGACATCGCGTACCGCTTCCCCGGCATTCACCCGATCGCGATCGGTGACATCTCCGCCGAGCACGGCGGCAAGATCACCCAGCACAGCTCGCACCAGTCCGGACGCGACATCGACATCGGCCTCATCTTCACGCACGCACCGGCCGGCTACCCGGCGAGCTTCGTCCGGGGGACCGCCGAGAACCTCGATCTCGAGGCGACGTTCGTGCTCGTCGAGGAGTTCGCGAAGACCACCGAGCAGAGTGGCGGCGCGCAGATGATCTTCCTCGACTTCGACGTGCAGGGGCTGCTCTACCAGTGGGCCCTCGAGAACGGCGAGACCGAGGAGTCGCTCGCGCACCTGTTCCAGTTCCCGCACGGCCGCGGCTCGAGCGCGGGCATCGTTCGCCACGAGCCCTACCACACCGATCATATTCACGTCCGGTTTCGCTGCCAGCGCGGTGACACGTCGTGCCGCTGACCTGCTGCCGCTGACCCGGGTCAGGCCGCGGCGGCTGCGGTGTCGGGCAGGGAGGGCCGGCGCCGGCGGACGCCGATCGCGAGCAGCGCCGGGACGACGACGAGGGCAGTCAGCACGGTCGTGATCTCGCCGATCAACGACGCCTCGCCAAAGCCGCGGATCGCGAGGTTCTCGCTGACGAGCAGCGAGCCGTAGCCGATGATCGTGGTCAGCGAGCACACGAACACGGCGCTACCGCTCGTGCGCAGCGTCGCGACCGGGTCCGGTACGTCATCGGTATCGTGGCGATGCGCGATGTTGATCGCGTAGTCGACGCCGAGGCCGAGCGTGATCGGCAGCGCGACGA
>DAIRFU010000120.1:0-13427 GCA_036794935.1 Kofleriaceae bacterium
CGACTGCGCGGTCATCGACGAATCGTTCGCGGGCGAAGCTGCCGACGGCGAGTACATCCCGCCCGGCGAGGTCCCCGACACGCTGCTCGCAACCGGCCTGTGCACGGACGACGCGTGCACCGCGATCGCGCCTGGCATCCAGCCATTCCAGCCGCGATGGGCGCTGTGGTCCGACGGCGCGACGAAGCGGCGCTGGATCTACCTGCCGCCAGGCACGCAGATCGATACCAGCGACATGGACTACTGGCAGTTCCCGGTCGGCACGAAGCTGTGGAAGGAGTTCACGCGCGACGGCGTGCGCGTCGAGACCCGGCTCGTGATGCGGATCGGCGCGGGCAACACGTCGGCGGACTGGTTCTACATGCCCTACGTGTGGAATCAGGCCCAGGACCAGGCGGTCGCCGAGAAGTTCGGCGTGCCCGACGCGAACGGCACCGAGCACGATGTCCCGAACCAGGTGCAGTGCAAGCAGTGTCACGACAACCTCGAGCCCGCGCGCGTGCTCGGCTTCGGCGCGCTCGAGCTCGACTACGACAACGCGGATGACGCGCAGCTCGATCTGTCGGCACTCGTCGCCGGCGGTCTGCTCACCGATCCGCCGACGCTGGCGGCCGCATCGTACTTCCCGCTGCCCGGCACCCCGGCCGATCAGGCCGCGCTCGGCTACCTGCACACGAACTGCGGCCACTGCCACAACCCCAATTCCAAGGTCACGATCGACATCACACCGATCAAGCTGCGGCTCGCGGTCGGCTCGCTCGGCACGGTGCAGGCGACGCCGGCGTACACGACGACGGTCAACGTCACCGGCATGACGGTCGACACGCTGACCACGCTCGTGATCCCCGGCGATCCCGATCAATCGATCCTCACGCACCGCTTCGAGTCGACGAACACGAGCGTGCGAATGCCGCTGCTCGGCACCGAGATCATCGATCCGACGGGCACGACGATCCTGCGCGACTGGGTCACGAACCTGCCGTGAACGGCGTCCTCGTCCTCGACAAACCCGCGAACATGTCGTCGGCCGCCGCCGTCGAGCACGTGAAGCGACGGCTCGGCGTCAAGCGCGCCGGTCACGGCGGCACGCTCGATCCGATCGCGACCGGCGTGTTGCCGATCTGTCTGGGCGAGGCGACCAAGCTCGCCGCGTACCTGCTCGCCGACGACAAGGCGTACGAGGCGGACTGCCTGCTCGGCGTCGAGACCGACACGCTCGATCGCACCGGCACGGTGACGGCGACGCGACCATGCGAGGTCACCCGCGAGCAGCTCGAGGCGGTGCTCGCGGCCCGCCGCGGCGAGCACGATCAGGTGCCGCCGATGTTCTCGGCGATCAAGCAGAACGGGGTGCGGCTCTATCACCGGGCGCGGGCCGGCGAGCAGGTCGAGCGCGTGCCGCGCCGGGTCCGCATCGATCGCCTCGAGCTGGTCGCGTTCTCGCCGCCGGTGATCAAGCTGGCGATCGCGTGCAGCAAGGGCACGTACGTGCGCAGCCTCGTCGCGGACATCGGGACCGACCTCGGCTGCGGCGCGCACATGACCGAGCTGCGCCGCACGCGCTGCGGCCGGTTCACGCTCGCGATGGCGCACGACCTCGATCGGCTCGACGGCGTCCGGCTGGTGCCGCTCACCGAGGCGACCGCGCTGCCCGCCGTTCGCGCGCCCGGCGAGCTCGTACCGCGGGTGCGCTCCGGGGTTCAGCTCCCTCCCGAGCTCCTCGGGGTACCACCCGAGAGCTACGAACGGTTCCAGCTACTTGACCCCGACGGCGCGCTCGTGGCGATCGCCCACGTCGAGGACCATCGGGTGATCTATGACCGGGTGTTTGGGGTTGACGCATCGCGCACTTTCCCCCAATCTCCGCCGTGACCACGGCACACGTTCGAGTTGGACGCGGCCGCTGGCGACTGGAGTACGACCGATGCCCGTTTCTACCGTTCGCAAGCAAGACACCATCTCGAAGTTCCGCCAGCACGAGAGCGACACCGGCTCGCCCGAGGTGCAGGTCGCGCTGCTCTCCGAGCGGATCGCGCACCTCACCGAGCACTTCAAGACCAACCACAAGGACCACCACAGCCGCCGTGGTCTGCTCAAGATGGTCGGTCAGCGCCGCGCGCTCCTCGATTACCTGAAGCGCAAGAACCTCGACCGCTACAAGAAGCTCATCGAGACCCTCGGCCTGCGCCGCTGACGCAGTAAGCTTCGGGTATGCGCACCGCGCTGCTCGTGATCGCGCTCGTCGCCTGCAAGGGCGGCGGCATCACGAAGGAGCAGGAGGTCTGCGCGAAGGCCGCGGCGATGTTCGAGAAATGCGAGACGCTCGCGACCGAAGGCTCGGACGCGAAGCTCGAGAACGAGCTCACGATCGACCGCTGGCGCGGTCTGTGTCGCGCCGTGCTGACCGGCGAGACCGAGCAGCTGCTCCCGAACGCGCTCGACCTCTACAACGCGATGGACGAGGGCACGAAGGCGGGCCTGCGCGTGCAGGCCGAGTGCACCGCGAAGACGACCACGTGCGCCGCGTACGCGGCCTGCAGCGAGTAGCCGCTACGCGCTCTTGGCGGCGCCGCGCAGCGTGTCCTTGAGCGCCGCCATCAGCGTCTCCTTGCCGGGCGCGCCGGTGATCCGCGCGACGACCGAGATCGAGACGTCGGGGATCTCCGTCGTCCCGTCGCTGACGATGCGGTCCGACCCGACCCAGCCGACCGTGACGTCAGCCGTCGGCGGACCGACGTAGCCGATCACGCGGATCGTCACGTCTCGCAGCTTGGCGCTGGTCGTGACCCGGCGGATCGCCCAGTCGCCGTTGGTCTCCTCGGCCTCGACCACACCGACGGCGGCGAGGCCGGCGAGCCAGGGCCCCGGGTCCTTGGTGACGACCGTGAGCTTGACGTCCAGAAATCCGGGAGTGTCCGTCTTCATGCGCCGCCCGTGACGCTAACACGTGGTTTTGCTTCGATCAGGCGTTTTGTGAGGCCTTGGCTTTCGGGAGCGGCTGTGCCATAAAGCCCGCGATAACAACCAGGTTAGCGTCGCACGTAGCAGGGATCGCGTAGGTTTGATCGTTCAATCGAGCCCTCGAACATCGAGGGTTGGATAGAGGGTTCAGGCCGCTCGATCGAGGCGCCGCGCGACGTGATTCGAAAGGACACGTTTCATGGCATTCGTACGCGAGACCGCCGTTGTCGGCGGCAAGGAAATCACGATCGAGACGGGCAAGTGGGCCAAGCAGGCGGGCGGCTCCGTCGTCGTCCGCTGCGGAGACAGCATGGTGCTCGTCACCGCCGCCGGCTCGCAGCAGCCGCGCGACATCGACTTCATGCCCCTGACTTGCGAGTACCAGGAGAAGTTCTACTCGTCGGGCAAGATTCCCGGCAGCTTCTTCCGCCGCGAGGGACGCACGACCAACGCAGAGATCCTGATCTGCCGGCTGATGGATCGTCCGGTCCGCCCGCTGTTCCCCAAGGGCTGGTTCATCGACACCCAGATCATCGCGAACGTGATCTCGTTCGACCGCGAGAACGCGACCGACGTGCTCGCGATGACCGGCGCGTCCGCCGCGCTCCACATCTCGGATCTCGTCTGGGACGGCCCGCTCGCCGGCGTGCGGATCGGCCGGATCGACGGTCAGTTCATCGCGAACCCGACGTTCGAGGAGCGCGAGAAGAGCGAGATGGACATCATCGTCGCCGCGAGCCGCGACGCGATCATGATGGTCGAAGGCGAGATGCACGAGCTGCAGGAGGACGTCGTGATCGACGCGCTGCTGTTCGCGCACCAGGCGGTGCAGCCGCTGATCGATCTCCAGGAGCGCCTGCGCGCCGCGCACGGCAAGCAGAAGCGGCCGTTCACGAAGCCGGCCGTCGACGAGACGCTCGCCGAGCGCGTCAAGGAGATCGCGTGGGATCGCCTCGCCGCGGCGATGCAGATCAAGGACAAGCACGAGCGCCGCGACGCGACCTCCGCGCTGCAGGCCGAGGTGCGCACCCAGCTCACGGCCGAGGGCCAGCCCTGGACGGGCAAGCCCAAGGACGTCGACGCCGCGTTCGGCAAGCTCCACAAGAAGTGGGCGCGCGGCCACACGCTGCAGACGCGCAGCCGCATCGACGGCCGCAAGCCCGACGAGATCCGGCCGATCATGATCGAGACCGGCGTGCTGCCTCGCGCGCACGGCTCGGCGCTGTTCCAGCGCGGCGAGACCCAGGCGCTCGTCGCGGTGACGCTCGGCACCAAGTACGACGAGAAGAAGCTCGACACGCTGCTCGGTGACAAGAAGAAGACGTTCTACATGGACTACAACTTCCCGCCGTTCTCGACGGGAGAGGTCAAGCCGCTGCGCGGCCAGTCGCGCCGCGAGGTCGGCCACGGCTTCCTCGCCGAGCGCTCGGTCGAGAGCGTCGTGCCGGTGTACGAGGACTTCCCGTACACGATCCGCGTCGTCAGCGACATCCTCGAGAGCAACGGCTCGTCGTCGATGGCGTCGGTGTGCGGCGGATCGCTCGCGCTGATGGATGCGGGCGTGCCGACCAAGGCGCCGGTCGCGGGCATCGCGATGGGCCTCATGAAGGAGGGTGACGACTACGTCATCCTGTCCGACATCCTCGGCGACGAGGATCACCTCGGCGACATGGACTTCAAGGTCACCGGTACGCGGCGCGGCGTGTGCGCGCTGCAGATGGACATCAAGGTCGACGGCCTGACCCGCAAGATCCTCGAGGAGGCGCTCGAGCAGGCCAAGCGTGGCCGCCTGCACATCCTCGAGAAGATGGACGCGGCGATCAGCGCGCCGCGCGACGAGGTCTCGATCTACGCCCCGCGCATCGTGACGGTGCAGATCAAGCCGGACAAGGTCCGCGACATCATCGGCCCCGGCGGCAAGACGATCCGCGCGATCCAGGAGCAGACCGGCGCGCAGATCGATATCAACGACAACGGCACGGTGTCGATCGCGTCCGCGGATTCCAAGAGCATCGAGCAGGCGCAGGCGCTGATCTCCGGCCTCACGATGGAGCCCGAGGTCGGTCAGTTCTATAACGGCATCGTCAAGAAGATCGTCGAGATCGGCGCGTTCGTCGAGATCATGCCGGGCACCGACGGTCTGCTCCACATCAGCGAGGTCGCGAAGGAGCGCATCCGCGCCGTCGACGACGTGCTGAACGAGGGTGACGAGGTCGTGGTCAAGTGCATCAAGGTCGACCGCGACGGCAAGATCCGGCTGTCGCGCCGCGAGGCACTCGACGCGAACCCGGGTCCCGAAGAAGTTCACAACTTCGTGATCTAGCCCGCGCTGCGGACTGTCGACGGCGCTCGTGCGCACGACGGTCCGCAGTGATGCACGCCAAGCGCACGAGAACACGTGCGCGGAGTCGGAGCGCCACTTGCAGTCCGGGCTGCATGCGCTCGATTCCATTGCTCACGCTGTGCGGCGTCGCGATCGGCCTTCTGCCGACGGCGGCGCACGCGCAGGACACCTGGTCGGATCCGCATCCCGGCATGCGCCGGCTGCACCGGGTCACGTCGAACCAGAACATCAACGTGCTCGACATCGATCTGTGTGCGCCGGGGATCAGTGTCCGAGGCACCAAGAGCGGCGAACGCCAGCGCACGGTGTCGAGTTTCGGCGCGCTCGTCGGTGCCGAGGCCGCGATCAACGGCGACTTCTCCAGCTTCTCGACGTACAGCACGAACGGTCCGGCGATGGGCGATGGCGATGGCTGGGGCGGCACCGATCACGGCTACGTCGCGCCGGTGCAGTTCGGTGCCAATCGCGTCGCGCTGCCCGCGCACGAGGGGACCGGCGGCGTCGAGCCATGGGCGCGCCAGGTCGTGAGCGGACATCCGACGCTGCTCGTCGGTGGCGCGGCCCGCGACAACAACGGCGACTCGCTGTGCACCGCGCGCCATCCGCGCACCGCGCTCGGCCTGTCGGCCGACAAGCAGCACCTCTATCTCGCGGTCGTGGATGGGCGGGCGACCGGCCGCATCGGCATGACGTGCGACGAGCTCGGCACGCTGTTGAAGGGCGTCGGCGCCGCCGATGCCGTCAACCTCGACGGCGGTGGCTCGTCGACGATGTGGCTCGCCGGCACCGGCGTCCTCAACTATCCATCCGACGGATCGCAGCGGGTCGTCGGCAATCACCTCGCGATCCAGGCCGAGGGCAGCGGCGCGGCGCCGAACTGCCCGAACCCGACGTTCGCGGCGACCTTCGTCGGCAGCGAGCCGGCGCCGATGGTGATGACCTCCGGCGAGGAGGCGGTCGTCTATCTCGAGGCGACCAACGGCGGGAACTCGACCTGGAGCATCGAGCAGACCCGGGTCGGCACGCAGGATCCGCAGGACCGCGAGTCCGCGTTCTTCAAGGGCGAGAACTGGGTCGCGCCGAACCGGCCGACCGGCGCCGATCATGCGTTCGCGCCCGGAGCCACCGGCAGGTTCACGTGGGCGATGGTCGCTCCCGAGGTCGACGAGTCGACCACGTTCGTCGAGACGTTCCAGCTCGTCCAGGAGGGCGTGACCTGGTTCGGCGACAAGCAGACGATGACCATCCTCGTCCACCCGCGCAGCGGCCCGACCGGCGACGGCAGCGGGGACGGCAGCGGGGACGGCAGCGACGATGGCGGCGACGATGGCGGCGACGGCGCGATGCCGGGCGGCGGTGGCTGCAGCACGTCCGGCGGCTCGGGAGCGGGTGGTCTGCTCGTCGTGCTGGCGCTGGTCGGATTTCGGCGCACACGACGAGTCGCACGCCGGCCGCGGTGAATCGACGGCGCCGTTTCGGTAGAGTGCTGGGATGACCCCACGCGTCCAGATCCGTCGGCTCCGGCCCGATGCGATCGTGCCACGCTACCAGAGCGCCGATGCCGCCGGCATGGATCTCCACGCCGCGCTCGACCAGCCGATGCACGTCGCCGCGGGTGCGGTCGCCGCGATCCCGACGGGGCTCGCGATGGCGATCTCGCGAGGCTACGAGGGCCAGGTGCGGCCGCGCTCCGGCCTCGCGCGCAAGCACGCCGTCACCGTCGCGAACGCGCCCGGAACGATCGATAGCGACTACCGTGGCGAGGTGATGGTGCTGCTGATCAATCTCGGACGCGAGCCGTTCGCCGTCGCGCACGGCGATCGCATCGCGCAGCTGGTGATCGCGCCCGTCTCGCGGGCCGAGGTCGAGGTCGTCGACGAGCTCTCGGTCACCGAGCGCGGGGCCGGCGGATTTGGCTCGACGGGACGCTGAGCCAGCATGAGCGCACGCCGCAAGTCACCGACGAGCGACGACCACAAGAAGACGTCGATCTTCGAGCCCGAGCGGACGATTGTCGATCCACCGCGGATCCAGGCGATCTCGATGAAGGACCGGCCGCCTGCGATCCAGGCGATCTCGATGAAGGCGCCGAGCCATGTGCCGCCGGCTGCGGCCGCGGCAAACGCAGACCCACCGACCCCGATGATCAAGCGACCGAAGCTGCGCGCGGTCTCCGAGGTCACGCCGGTCAAGCCCCAGCAGAACCTCGGCCATGTCGCGCCGCCCTACGATCCCGAAAAGGCGCGTGCCCGCCGCCTGCGCGAGTACGTGATCGGCGGCTGCGTCGCCGTGATCCTCGCGTGCGCGATCGCGCTCGTCGTGTGGTTCGTCGCGCGGTAGCGCTAGTTGCCCGAGCGCAGGCGCGCGACGTTGAGGGTCGTCGCGCCGGGGCTCTCGAACCACGCCCACACGATGTCGCCGTTGCACTGGGCACGGAACGGATCGTCGCGCTCGCCCCAGCTCGCGGCGGTGATCGGCGTCGGGCCCTCGAGCAGGTCGCCGGTCGCCGACACGCGCGCGAGCTGATACGTGGTTCCGCTCGACCAGCCGACGACGTACTGCTCGGTGTCATCGCCGGCCGGCTGCCAGCGCGCGATCGACGCGTTCGCCTCGTCATCGGGCGTCGTGGTCAGCCACACGACGGCGGCCGGGGTCTGGTCGCTGGCGATCGACGTGAAGCCGATGTCCTGGTTCATGGTCGACGCCGAGTACGAGCCGGTGCCCGTCGTCGCCGGGTTCTGGTGGGCGTTGAACACGAGCTTCCAGCCGGCGGGGCCGGGCGCGAGGCCGCCGAGCTCGCCGGCGACCGAGCCGTTGCAGCCGGCGTCGACGTCGAGGACCTTCCGGGCGTCGTGGTCGAGGTAGATGCCGCCGATCGAGTTGGTCGCGAAGTCGCCGCTCGTGCCGGGATAGCAGTCGGTGACGCAGACGGGCAGGGTGGTGTTCGCGGCGGGCGAGTAGCGCAGCAGCTCGCTCATCGAGTGCGAGCAGCCCCACTCCCAGCCGAGCGTGGGCGCGCCGGTGGCCGCATCGATCCAGAACAGCTCGTCGCCCTCGTGGCCGTAGGCGAAGTAGTTCGGATCGACGCCGTGGACGTGGAAGTACGCGCCGTACCGTCCGTCGCCGTACTCGAGCCGGCTCTCACCGATGTTGAAGTCGTCGGGCGCGACCTGCGCGTTCGCGAGGGCCGTCGAGTAGTCCTGCTCGAAGCCTGCGGTGTAGCGGCGGACGTGCAGCTGGTTCGTCGCCGGGTCGGCCTTCTGCTCCCAGAGCAGGGCGGCGAAGTGGCCGTCGGGCTCGGCCGCGAGGCCACGCAGCGTGAACGCGCCGAGATCGTGGGTCGTGACGAGCTGATCGGTCGCGTCGAGGACGGCCACGCGCGCGGTCGGTGCGGCGACCGTACCGGTCGTGTAGCCGACCAGCGTGCTGCAGTCCGCGAGCGGCACGGTGTAGACGGGGCCCACGCGCAAGCTGGCCGTCCCCCAGATCCGCCAGTTGCTGACGCCCGGGATCACGCCGGCCGGTGTGGTGATGGAGGCGACGACGAGTCGATCGGGCAGGGGCGCCGTCATCGCGACGCAGTCATTGTCGGAGTCGGTGTCACAGCCGCTCGGGCAGCAGCGGTCGCCGTCGGTGCACGCGGTGACCGCGGCGCACGCCTCGCCACTGCCGCCGTCGCCGCCGCCACCGCCGCCATCGGTCCCCTTCGTAGAATCGTGGCTACAGCCGGCGACGAGGACCACGGCGAGAATCCACCTCATGAGATCCATCATGCCATCTCGCGATCAGCCACGCGTGGTAAAAGGAGCCCGCCGTGATCCCCAGGTACAGTCGTCCCGAGCTCGCGCAACTCTGGGAGGACCAGTATCGGTTCGAGCTCTGGCTCGAGATCGAGCTGGCCGTTTGCGAGGCGATGGAGCAACGCGGCACGGTGCCAGCCGGCACCGCCGCCCAGGTCCGCGGCGCCGCCGCGGGCAAGCTCGACCCCGCGAAGATCCTCGAGATCGAGCAGACCACGCGTCACGATGTGATCGCGTTCCTCACGCACGTCGAGCAGCTCGCCGGCGAGCCCGCCCGCTGGCTGCACCTCGGCATGACGAGCAGCGACGTGCTCGACACCTGCCTCGCGCTGCAGACCGGCCGCGCCCTCGAGAAGATCGTGCAGGGCGTGATGGGGCTCGCGAACGTGCTGCGCGACCGCGCGCGCGAGCACGCGAAGACGCCGACGATCGGTCGCTCGCACGGCATCCACGCCGAGCCGATCACGGCGGGCCTGGTGTTCGCGCGCTGGCACGCCGAGATCGTCCGCGCGCTCAACCGCCTGATCCGCGCGCGCCACGCGATCGCGGTCGGCAAGATCGCCGGCGCGGTCGGCGTCTACGGCAACCTCGATCCCGAGATCGAGCGCGAGGCGCTCGGCACGCTCGGCCTCGAGCCCGAGACGGTGGCGACGCAGATCGTCGCGCGCGACCGCCATGCCGAGGTGCTGTGCGCGCTCGCGCTGCTCGGCACCGCGATCGAGCAGATCGCGCTCGGCGTGCGGCACTGGCAGCGCACGGAGGTCGGCGAGGCGGAGGAAGGGTTTGGCGCCGGCCAGAAGGGCTCGAGCGCGATGCCCCACAAGAAGAACCCGATCCTCAGCGAGAACCTGACCGGGCTCGCGCGGCTGCTGCGCAGCTACGCGCAGGCCGGCCTCGAGGACGTCGCGCTGTGGCACGAGCGCGACATCTCGCACTCGAGCGTCGAGCGGGTCGCGATGCCCGACGCGACGATCCTCGCCGACTTCATGGTCGCCCGCGCGACCGGCCTCGTGAAGGGCCTCATCGTCAACGAGCGGCGGATGCGCGCGAACCTCGAGCGCACCGGTGGCCTGTACTTCTCCGAGGCCGTGCTGCTCGCGCTCGTCAAGACCGGGCTGCCCCGCCAGCAGGCGTACGTGCACGTCCAGAAGGCGGCGCTCGCCGCGATCGCGGAGGCCGCGCAGATGGGCCACATGGGCGCGCTGCCGGGCCGGTTTCGCGAGCTGCTCGGCCAGGATGCCGACGTGACGTCGCGGCTGCCCGCACCGGAGCTCGACGCGTGCTTCGATCTCGATCATCACCTGCGGCACGCCGCCGAGATCCTCGATCGCGCACTGGGCCAGGAGGCTCCATGAGCAATCTCGACGCCGCGCTGCGCGCCCAGCTCGCGCAGACGCTCACCCACACGCCCTGGCAGACGATCGCCGGCCGCGCGCTGCCGCGCTACGACGGCAAGGTCCGCGACTGCTACATCGATAGCGACCGCGGCGAGCGCATCATCGTCGTCACCGATCGGCTGTCCGCGTTCGACGCCGTCGTCGGCACGATCCCGTTCAAGGGCCAGGTGCTGAACCAGCTCGCGCAGTTCTGGTTCGAGCAGACCAAGGATCTCGCGGCCAACCACATGCTGCGCGTCCCCGATCCGAACGTGATGGTCGCGCGCGAGTGCGAGCCGTTACCGGTCGAGCTGGTGATGCGCGCGTACCTGACCGGCGTGACCTCGACGTCGATCTGGAAGGCGTACGAGCAAGGCAAGCGCGAGTTCTGCGGCCATCCGCTGCCCGAGGGGATGCGCAAGAACCAGCCGCTGCCACGCCCGATCCTGACGCCGTCGACGAAGGCGGCGAAGGGCGACCACGACATCTCGGTGAGCAAGGACGAGCTGCTCGCGATGGGCCGCATCGCGCCCGACGTGTTCGAGCGCGCCGCCGCGATCGCCGAGCGCCTGTTCGCGGCGGGGCAGGCGCACGCGGCCAAGCAGGGGCTCATCCTCGCCGACACCAAGTACGAGATGGGCCTCGCCGGCGACGGCAGCATCATCGTCATCGACGAGATCCACACGCCCGATTCGTCGCGCTACTGGCACGCCGATGATTACGAGCAGCGGCTCGCGGCCGGCGAGGAGCCGCGCAGCCTCGACAAGGAGTTCGTGCGGCGCTGGCTCGCGAACGAGGCGAAGTGGACGGGCGACGGTGCACCGCCGGAGATGCCCGCCGAGGTTCGCATCGAGGCCGCGCGCCGCTACATCGCGAGCTACGAGATCGTGACCGGGCGGACGTTCGTGCCCGACCCGCGCGAGCCCGTCGCGCGCATCGCGGTGGCGCTGGGGGCCGTGTGACCATCGGCCGCGATGGTCCGGCCAAGCCAGCCCATCTCCACATCTGCCCCGATGGTCAGGCGAAGCCCGCCCATCTCCATCTCTGGCCGGGCCGCGCAGCGCTCAGCGCGGCACGCAAGGCAAGCGCACTCGCGACGGTCCGCGAAATCTCGCCGCACGTCACGTCGCTCGAGGCTCGCTGGGTTCACGTCGTCGTCGCCGAGCGCGAGCTGACCACGGACGAGCTGGCGCAGCTCGGCCACATGCTGAGCTACGGGCCGGCCGAGCCGCCGCGCGAGCCGGCGCGCCGCCTCGAGACCGTCGAGACCGCGAGCTTCGTGATCACGCCGCGCATCGGTACGGTGTCCCCGTGGTCGTCGAAGGCGACCGACATCGCGCACGTGTGTGGCCTCACCGCGATCACGCGCATCGAGCGCGGCACCGAGTGGACGCTGGTCGGCGACTCGATCGACATCATCAAGGTCGGTGCGGCGCTCTCCGATCGGATGACCGAGAGCGTGATCGTGCGCGAGCAGGATCTCGCGCAGGTCGTCGCCCCGGCCGGTGCGCCGCGGCCGCTGCAGTTCGTCCAGCTCGGCGAGCACGGCGCGGACACGCTGCGCGCCGCGAGCCAGCGGATGGGCCTCGCGCTCGCCGAGGACGAGATCGAGTACCTGGTCGCGCGCTACGCAGAGCTCGGTCGCGACCCGACCGACGTCGAGCTGATGATGTTCGCGCAGGCGAACAGCGAGCACTGTCGCCACAAGATCTTCAACGCCGACTGGTACCTGTCGGGCGCCCGCCAGGATCACTCGCTGTTCTCGTGGATCAAGCAATCGACCGCGTCGGCGCCCGCCGGCGTGCTCTCCGCGTACAAGGACAACGCAGCCGTCGTCGCCGGCGCGACCGCCGAGCGGTTCTTCCCCGATGGCGACGGCGTCTACCGCGGTCACCTCGAGCCCGCCCACATCCTGGGCAAGGTCGAGACCCACAACCACCCGACGGCGATCTCGCCGTTCCCGGGCGCGGCGACCGGCTCGGGCGGCGAGATCCGCGACGAGGGCGCGACCGGGCGCGGCGCGAAGCCGAAGGCCGGGCTGGTCGGCTTCACGGTCTCCGACCTGCGCATCCCGGAGGCGCTCGAGCCCTGGGAGCGCGACGAGTGGCTCGGCTCACCGTCGCGCATCGCGACCGCGCTCGCCATCATGACCGACGGCCCCCTCGGCGGCGCCGCGTTCAACAACGAGTTCGGCCGCCCGGCGATCCTCGGTTACTTCCGCACGTTCGAGCTCGGCGACCGCGGCTATCACAAGCCGGTGATGCTCGCCGGCGGCGTCGGCACGATCCGCGAGGCGCACGTCCAGAAGGCGAAGGTGCCGGCGGGCGCGGCGCTCGTCGTCCTCGGCGGGCCGGCGTTCCTGATCGGCCTCGGTGGTGGTGCGGCGAGCTCGCTCGCGCAGGGAGCCTCCGCCGAGGATCTCGACTTCGCGTCGGTGCAGCGCGACAACCCCGAGATCCAGCGGCGCTGCCAGGAGGTGATCGATCGCTGCTGGGCGATGGGCGAGGCCAACCCGATCCTGTCGATCCACGACGTCGGCGCCGGCGGCCTGTCGAACGCGATGCCCGAGCTGGTCCACGACGCCGGCCTCGGTGCGGCACTCGAGCTGCGCCACATCCCGACCGGCGAGGCCGATCTGTCGCCGCTCGAGCTGTGGTGCAACGAGGCGCAGGAGCGCTACGTGATGGCGATCGCCGAGGACCGGCTCGCCGACTTCGCCGCGCTGTGCGCGCGCGAGCGTGCGCCGTGGTCGCGGCTCGGTACCGCGATGCCGGATGGCCGGCTCACCCTCGCGGACGAGCGCGGCGGTCCACCGCCCGTCGACCTGCCGCTCGAGGTCGTGCTCGGCAAGGCGCCGAAGATGACCCGCCGCGCCGAGCCGGTGCCATTGCCGCGCCGCCGGCTCGACCTCGGCGTCGACGCCGTCGCCGACGCGCTCGATCGCGT
>DAIRFU010000694.1:0-3730 GCA_036794935.1 Kofleriaceae bacterium
CACAGGTGATCCGCGCCCTCGCTGGCCTCGAGCACCTCGAGGTCCGCGCCGACGCCGGTCTTCCAGCTCGTCCACCGATCCGTGCGGTTGCCGCACTTGTCCAGGTTCGCGGCGTAGCCGTACCACGGTGTCTTCAGCTGCGACGGGCCGCCGAGCTGCGCATGGATCGCGGGCTTGCCGCTGCGCGCGAACCCTGCGATGTCGTGACCATCACCGCCGATGTAGCGGTGACCGCCACACACGTAGTCGACGACGAGCTGGTCGTTGCCGGCGCCGCCGTCGAGGATGTCGGCGCCGTCGTTGTAGAACGCGGTGTCGGGGCGCGCGCCGTCGGCCCAGCCGGGTGTGTGATGGCTCTCGCCGAGCAGCGCGTCGTCGCCACCGCGCCCCTCGAGCTGGTCGTTGCCGGTGACGCCCGTGAAGAACACGTCGGGCTCGTCACCGCCGATCAGGTGGTCGCTGCCGGGGCCGCCGCTCGCGTGCACCTCGAGGTCGCGCACGAACGGGCCGACGAACGCGAGCCGGTCGGCGCCGGTGTCCCCCCACGCCAGCACGTAGTGGAACGGATCGCGGCGATGCGGCCGCGCCGCGATGTACGCACCGACGTCGCAGCGCACCACGTTCGCACCCGCGTTCGCGCAGCCTTCTCCCGCGGTGATCGGGCCGCCGGCCGTGACGGTGACGACCATGCCGGCACCGCGGATCTCGTAGCTGTCCTCGCCCGGTGTGCCGAGCGCGACGACGCCGACATCGACGAGCTCGGTGCCGAGCGTCGCGGCGGCGATGTAGACGTGGCCCGCCGGCGTCGCGGGACCGGGTGGCGGCCCGGTGAACGTATCGACGCTGTCCTGGCCAAACGATGGCTGCACGTTGCGGCCACCCGCCGAGATCCGATCGGTGAACGGACTGCCGACGATCGACTCGACATCGCCGAGCCCCTCGTTGCCGCCGTCGCCGTCGGCGCGGCCGCCCGCGAGCGCGACGCCGGTGACCGGGTTCGGCGTCCCGTCGTTCTTGACCTCGGGCTGCCCCGGCGGCAGCGCGGTCGCGAAGCTCGCGACGTCGTAGCCACCGCCGCCGACGAACCCGTCGTTGCCGGTGTCGCCGCGCAGGAAGTCGGCGCCCGCGCCGCCGTCGAGCGTGTCGGTGCCGTGGCCGCCGATCAGCGTGTCGTCACCGGCCTGGCCGTAGAGCTTGTCGTCGAGGATGTCGCCGAACAGCACGTCGTTGCCGTCGCCGCCCCAGATCCGATCGCTGCCGCCCTGGCCATGGACGGTGTCCTGCCCGCCGCCGCCGTAGATGTGATCACGGCCCTCGCCGCCGAAGATCGTATCCGGGCCACCGAGCCCGCAGATCAGGTCATCGCCGCCGTTGCCGATCAGCACGTCGGCGCCTGCGGTACCGAAGATGATGTCCTTGCCGTTCGTCCCGACGAACCGGTGGCCGTCGCCGCTCGGCCGGATGTTCGCCCGCTTGCGGACCGCGGGATCGGTGCACGGGTCCGTGCCGCGGGCTTGCGCCTCCAGCGAGAGGTCGATCGGATCGACCTCGCCGACATCACACGCGACGAGCAGCCACACCACCATGTAACAACCGCGAGCTGGCATACAGCCGTATGCAGCAATGTCCGTGCCCGAGGCCAGCTCAATGGTTTCGCGTGGTCGCGGCTGCCGAGCCCCGCGATCCGGAGAGCCGGGACTGCAAACAGCTGTCCGTCGCAGGGGCCGGGCTGCTCAGTCGAACCGCCGGAAGCCGGACTTGCGCTCCTGCTTCGGCGGCTTGCGCACGCGGACGATCGTCTTCTTCTGCTTCATCAGCGCGAAGTACAGCCGCTGGTCGCGGTCGGGCACGACGTCGACCCGGTGGGTCGCGAATCCCGGCTGGGCGAGCTCGATGGTCAGCGACCGCTCGCCCTTCGGGATCCGCACGTCGACCGGCGTCGCGCCGCGCTCCTCGCCGTCGACCTTGACGTCGACGCCGTCCGGATCGGTCTCGACGCTGATCACGATGTACGTGTCCTCGGCCGCCGGCAGCGGTGCGTCGACCGCAAGCTCCGTCACCCCGATCACCGCGCCGGCGGCGGCCGCATCGTCGGGGAGTGGGGCCGGCAGCGGGATGACCGCGAGCTGGTTGGCCGGCTTCGCCGCGGCCGGCGCGCGCAGCCGCAGGTACGCCCCGACCCCGGCGCCGGCGACGATCGCGAGCAGCACCGCGATCCAGAACGGGTCCTTGCGGCGCAGCCGCGCGGTCTTCACCTGCTCGGGCCGGACGTCGGAGAGCGGGGTGCCCTCGCCCTGGCTGACGATCGGCACGTCGACCTGCTCGTCGACCTCGGGTGCGAGCAGATCGCTGAGATCGCCGCCGGTGCGCACGCGCCCGAGCAGCTCGCGCTTCTGCATCATGCGGTCGCTGAAGATGCGCGCGAACTTCGACGCGATGGCCTCGTGCGGATCGCCCTCCAGCCCGAGCGTCTGCATCGCGCGCAGCAGGTCCTCGCGCATCTCGGCCGCGGTCGCGTAGCGATGCTTGGGGTCGCGGGCGAGCGCGCGCACGCAGATCGCCTCGAGACTCGCCGGGTAGTCGGGTTGATCGCGCGTCGGCCGCGGGATCGGCTCCTCGGTGATCGCCTTCATCACCTGCAGCTCGTTCGGCCGCTTGAACAGCCGGCGCAGTGTCGTCAGCTCGTAGAGCACGGTGCCGAGCGAGAAGATGTCGCTGCGCCGATCGAGCGGCTCGCCGCGGCACTGCTCCGGGGACATGTACGCGTACTTGCCCTTGACCTCGCCACTCGCGGTCTCGGTGAGCCGGTGGGCCGCGGTGGCGACGCCGAAGTCGAGCAGCTTGACGTCGCCGCCGTAGGTGACGAACACGTTCTGCGGCGACACGTCGCGGTGAACGAGGCCGAGCGGGTTGCCCGCCTCGTCGACCAGCTCGTGCGCGTAGTGCAGCCCATCGCAGACCTCCGCGATGATGTACGCGCACAGACCGTACGAGATGCGCTCGCCGCGCCGGGTGAGCCGGCGCACGAGGCCGGCGAGGTTCTCGCCGACCAGGTACTCCATGACGAGGAACAGGTCGACGCTGACCTGGCCGAGCTCGTAGACCTCGACGAGGTTCGGGTGCTTCGCCCGCGAGCCGATCCGCGCCTCGTCGATGAACATCGACACGAACGTGCTCTGACGCGCGAGGTGCGGCAGGATGCGCTTGATGACGACCGGGCGGCCCGTCGGCTCCTGGCCCAGGAATAGCTCCGCCATCCCGCCAGTCGCGATGTAACCGACAACCGAATGCCGACCAATCTTCGACGGAAGTGGTGCCGCTCTGGCCTCGGCTCCGGCCATGTTAGGCTCGATTATACGCCAGCAATGCCGCGGGTTTTGTTCGTTTTCGCTCTACTGATGGGCATGTGGGCGCGGCCCGCCCACGCGGATGACCGCGACCAGGCCCTCGCGCTGTTCGAGCAGAGTGATAAGGCCTACAAGGCCGGCAACTTCGAGGAGGCGGCGAAGCTGCTCCGCGAGGCGTATGCGCTCTATCCGGAGCCCCTGCTGCTCTACAACCTCGGCCGCGCCCAGGAGGGGCTCGGCGACGCGCGGGGTGTAGGAGCCGGGGCTGGGGAGTCGGCGGAAGGAGTAGGTGACGCCAACGGTCTGTCCGCCGCCGGTGCGTCCGGCGAGGGCGAGGTCGCAGTCGATCAGGACGTTGTCGGGGAAGGCCTTGATCTTGTCGT
>DAIRFU010000695.1:0-3728 GCA_036794935.1 Kofleriaceae bacterium
CGCGCGGCGTCCTTGTCGGATAGCCCGCGATACGGATTGTGGTCGACGCCTGCGATCGGCGCTGGCCGTCCACGCGTCATGTAGTACCCGTAAGCGTCCAGGAACTTCTTGCCGAGCCGGGGCACGCCTGCCGTCGACACCGCCTTGAGCAGCTCGCTGCCGTTGGAGCCTTCGAGGATACGAGCGATACGCGCCGTAGCCGCGGCCCAGCGCTCGGAAATGAGCCATGGGTTGCCGTGGAGGAACCCGGGACGATACCTCTGTCCGGGCTGCTGGTGGATGCTCATACCCCCAGCAGCGGCGACGGCGTTCGCCTGACGCGGCGGTGGGGCGACAGGCGTCACGCGCGGCGGTGGGGCAACAGCCTTGGCGCGCTCGACGTACTCGAGGTCGGCGACCACCTTGCGCTCGAGTAGTTGGCGATTCGCCGAACCGAACGCGCGCTTGTACGTCGCCATGTAGAACTCCACGAGCCGCTCGCGGAGCTGCTGTGGAGTCAGGAGTTGCACGGCTACTTCTTGCCCTTGGCCGGCTCCCCGAGCACAGCCTCGACGAGCTCGCGCTGGCCCTTCACGATCGCGTCCGTCTGTGCCTGCTGCGCAGCGACGAGGGCCGCGGTCTGCGCCTCCTGGGCGGCAACCTGCTTGTTCTGGTGGGCCTTCTCGACTTCCGCCTCGCGGGCGTTGTGCTTCTCGATGCGCGCCTCGCGTTCGGCGAGCGCGTGCTTGCACGGTTTGCCGATCGAGTACGTGCCGGGCTGGCAGGGTTGGGTGGTGAGCATGGAGCGGTCGGCGAAATGCCCCTTGTGCATCTCGCCAGCAGCCAGCAGCGCGACCGGGCACTGACCGATCGGATACCAGCCGTGGAACTTCGCCTTCTGTTTGCGGTCGAGCGCGTACTCGCTGTTGGGGTTCATGTCACCGGCGCCATTCGTGAGCACGTGGAAGATCACGCTGCCCTGCGAATTGACGACGGTGATCCACCGCGAGCCCTCTCCACGAAGGCGAACGAAGTCGTCGTACTCGCCGACGTGACCAGCCTGCGGGTGCTTGACGCGCATGCGCTCCCCGCCGCGCACCACGTAACTCTCGCGATCGGGGCGATTGAACCCCGTCTGCTCGGCCGTGGTCGTCGTGAAGAACGTTGGTTCGTGACTGTGACGACGCGACGAGCGCGCCGGCACGACCACTTCGAATGACTCGTTTTCGTTGGACATGAACCCTCTTGAAACGGGCGTGCGGTACGAGGCCCCGCACGAAAGGCGCTTCGACTACGCCGGAGCGTCGGTCTTGATCGAGGTACCCGAGCCGTCCTGCAGCTCGGCGACGCCAGCGCGCATCGACATCACCACATCGGTGACGCGACCCTTCGCGAACCGCTGCTGCTCGAGCTGCGGCAGGCGCTTCCACGCCAGGCCGAAGGTCGTCGCGCCGGTCGTGTCGTTCTGTGCCGTGGTCGGACAGAACGCCATTCCGACCACGTTCGCCGCGGAGTCCGCGGTGTCACAGAGGCCGGACTGTGTCACGAGACAGCCGTCCAGTTGCATCACGCGACCCATGCCGCGCGATGCGGTGTCGGTGCGCTGGAAGTCGATCATGCGATCGGCGCTCGCGCTGTAGACCGCCGCGGCAGCATTGGTCGTCAACACCGCGGTGCGGATGTTCGCGACCTGCTCGGGATCGAGCAAATACTCCATCGCATCGCAGTTCGCGCCGCGGCTGATGATGCCATGGGTCGCGTCGAGCGCCTGGGCGAGGGACAGATCCGTGCCCGACGTTCCGACGCCCTGCGAGAGCGACGGGGCGAGCGCGATGAGATCGTCGTCCAGGCAGATCTGAAGGACGTTGATCATCGTGCCCGTCATGAGCGACAGCAGCTGCGCACCGTCGAGGCCGAGATCCTCGGTCGTCGACTGCGAGACCGCGTGGGCGATCACGTACTCGGGCGTGTTGATCGTGGTCGAGGTCAGCGTGAACTCGGTGTTGCCCTGGTCCTGCCCCTGAACGCCGTCGTATTCGTCATCGACGTCTGCGCCTCGGTCGCCGGGTGAGCCCCAGTAGGAGACCTGACGAGGAATCTTCGCCGCGCCGGTGCCCTGCGCGACGATGTTGAATTCGCGACAGACACGAACGGCGAAGCCGGGACGCTCCGAGAGCGCGAGGATGACGGTGGGCTGGACGAGCGACGCGTTGATCGCGCCCGTCGTGGAAGTGGTCGTGGTTTCGTTGGACATGACGATCCTGTCTCACCAGACCTTCGATCCGACGAGGTCGCGTGCCAGCTTCTCCGAATACTTCTTCACGCCGTGGCGCTGGAGGTACTCGCTGCGATCGGCGTCGCTCATCTCCTGCAGCTTCCGCTCCTCGAGCGGGATGGTTGCAGCAGGTGGCGACCCACGATCGGAAGCTGGCGGCGACTGCGGTGCGGTCGATGGCGGTGTTGCTGCTTGAGCAGCGGTTGCGGGTGGTGTGGTTGCTTGCGGTGCCGCTGTCGCCAGCGCAGGTGCCACCTTCTTGATCCCCATGCCTTCGACGAAAGACCTGCCCCAAGAGACCGGATCGTCCGGCTTCTCGACCGCCATCAGCCTCTTGAGCGACGACTCGGCGTCCGGCTGGAGTCCGTACTCCACAGAGACGCGAGTGATCGCCGACGCCTGCTCGATCATGCCCTGCACATCGGCAGCGCTGATCGCGGAAGGCGAAGCGGTGGTGGTCGTGTCACCGGTGACGGCGACAGTGGCGGTGGGCTTGTCCGACAGCAACCCAGCACGGCGGAGCTTCGCGAAGACTCCATCGTTGATCGACTTCGTGACCGACTCGGTGATGGTCCGAGTGATGGCCGCGACATCGATCGCCGACCCCTGCGCAGGGGCTTGCTGTGGTGCGGGCGCAGCCGGGTCAGCCGGGGTTGCCGGCGTCGCTGGTGTTGACGGCGCACCCGATCCCGGGCTGCCGTCCTGCGCGTTCATGAGGATTCGTGAAATGAGCATCTGTTCTCCGCGGCTCTCACAGTTGCCGCCACTGCATCGACCGTCTCAGCCGTCGTCGCTGAACGCCCGTTATGGCCGGCGGCGCCTTGGTTCTGTGGTTATCTTGAGAGCGAGTTCGGCAACACCCGAACTACGCGATGACCAACCAGGTGAACGTATAGGTCTTGTTCGCGACCGGCAGGACGGCCTGCGTCCACGACAGAGCCGTGGTGGTCGCCGTGACGTCCTGCGGCTGCGCCGTCGTCACAGCGTTGTCGTTGTCGGTGAGGTTCACGATGGCGAACGGCGTATCCGCGTAGGCGCCGTCGGCAAACGTCATCTCGACGGTCGCGGTGGCCTGCGCTTGATTCGAGCCGACGCTCTTGATCGACACCGAACCGCGTTGATCCGTGGAGCCCTCGGCTACCGTGACCACCAACGTCCCATCGCCCCAGCCTGCGCCGAGATCGAACGACGCCGCGGCGGGCGCGCTCTTACAGAGCGATCCATCGATGCGCCCGGCTCCACTGATCTTGTTTCCTTGCGGCTGTGCCATGTCATTTCTCCTCTTCGGTATTGATAGGCTCGGACGTGGGGACACCCGAACCAGTCCCGGCAACCTTCGCTGCCCACGCGGCGGCGTTCTCGTTCTCGTTGGCACCGGGCAGAGCGCCGGGGACCTTGAGCCAGATCCGGCGAACCTCACCGACCGTGACGAACGGCAAGAGGTACATGAACAGACTGCCGGGCTCGTCGGTGG
>DAIRFU010000121.1:0-13385 GCA_036794935.1 Kofleriaceae bacterium
CGCACTCGCTGCTGCGCGACACGGGTCACGTGCCGAGCGAGGCGGAGCGCCAGCTCACGCACATGAAGGGCCACTCGTACTTCCTGTTCGATCCGGTCCACCTCGCGCGGGCCGCGGGCGACAACGCGTTCCTCGTCGGCGACTCGCTCGGTCTCGCGCACCCGCTCACGGCCGAGGGGATCGTGCCCGCGGTGACATCGGGGCGCGTGCTCGGCGAAGCGATCGCGAGTGGCGAGGCGGCGAGCTACCCGGTGCGGCTCGGCAAGCATCCACTGATCGAGGAGTATCGCCGCACGTACCGCATGCTCGAGGCCGGGCGCCGGCTCCGTCGCCCGTCGAGCGGCACGCGCAAGAGCCCGTCGCGCGGCGCCGCCGATCCGCTGGTCGCCCGCGGCTTCGCCTGGATGTTCTCGGGCTCGCGCCTGCCGGCGCCGAAGCTCGTCGATTTCGTGCTGGACCGGGTGATCAAGGAGGAGCGTCGTGTCGGCTACTGAAGCAGCGGCGAGATTGCTCTCGCAGTTCGATACCAGGCGCGCGAACGAGCTCGTGCGCGAGATCCTCGCCGCGGCGGGCATCGTCGTCGGCGGCAGCGCGCCGTGGGACATCACGGTCCACGACGATCGGGTCTATCAGCGCGTCCTGCGCGACGGCACGCTCGGCTTCGGCGAGTCGTACATGGACGGCTGGTGGGACTCGCCGAACCTCGATCAGACGATCGAGCGCGTGTGCCGCGCGAGGCTCCGCGATCACGTCAAGGAGAGCTGGGTGCTCGTCGCGCACGCGGTCAAGGCGCGCATGCTGAATCTCCAGAGCGTGACGCGCGCGTTCGAGGTCGCCCACCGCCACTACGACATCGGCAACGATCTGTACGAGGCGATGCTCGATCGGCGCATGCTGTACACGTGCGCGTACTGGCAGGACGCGACGACGCTCGAGGCGGCCCAGGAGGCGAAGCTCGACCTCGTGTGCCGGAAGATCGGCCTGCGCCCCGGCATGCGCGTGCTCGATCTCGGCTGCGGCTGGGGTGGCTTCGCCGCCTACGCCGCCGAGCGCTACGGCGCCCGTGTCGTCGGCTACACGGTCGCGGCCGAGCAGGTGAAGTTCGCGAAGGAGCGCTATGCGCACCTGCCGATCGACATCCGCCACGAGGACTACCGGCGCGCGACCGGCACGTTCGACGCGGTGGTCTCGATCGGCCTCATGGAGCACGTCGGGCCGAAGAACTACCGCGGCTACATGGAGCTCGTCGATCGCACGCTCGCGCCCGAAGGCGTCGCGTTCGTCCACACGATCTGCGGCAACCGGGTGTCGGCCCACATCGAGCCGTGGTTCGACAAGTACATCTTCCCGAACGCGGTGCTCCCCCACCCCGGCGCGCTCTTGCTCGCGATGGAGGCGAAGTTCGTCGCCGAGGACGTCCACAACATCGGCGAGCACTACGACCCGACGCTGATGGCCTGGTGGCAGAACTTCGATGCCGCATGGCCGCGCCTCGAGGCGAAGTACGGCCCGACGTTCTACCGGATGTGGAAGTACTACCTGCTCGGCTGCGCCGGCGGGTTCCGCGTGCGCGAGACCCAGCTGATGCAGTTCGTGTTCACGCGGATCGGTACGCGGCAGCCGGCGGGCGCGCGCGCTCTCTGACGATGTACTTGACCACGGCGGCCAGGCCCAGCGTGCCCGCGATGATCGCGAGCGGGAGCACGAGCGGCCGGTAGCCGATCAGCGCGGCGATCGCGGCGATCTCGGCGATGGTCGCCGCCTTGCCGATGGGATCGGCCTGGAACGCGTGCTCGCCGCGGCCGTGGGCGACGAGCCGGTAGATCGCCGCGAGCGGGATCAGCACGAGCTCGCGCGCGACGATCAGCGCGACCACGCCCCACGCTGCCGGATCGTGGACCTGGATCGCGCCGAGCACGACGATGATGAAGAACTTGTCGGCCAGCGGATCGAGCCACTCCCCCGGCGAGGGCCGGGTGTCGCCGGTCCGGCGCCTCCACCACCGCGCCACCGTGCCATCGGCAGCGTCGGTGAGCGCGGCTAGCACGACGAGCGCGAACGACCAGCCGCGGTCGCCGTATGTCAGCCAAAACGCGGCGGCGATCGGGATGCGCGACAGCGTGAGCGCATGCGCGAGCCACATGGTGAGGTATGACCGAGCAAGGCGCGCGCCACCATGCCGCAGCCCGTCGGACGTGCAAATCTCGCGTGGATCTGCCAGGTTTCGCGCGTGACCGAGCCCGCACATCCAATCCCCGGCCGTCGCCTGCTGCTCGGGCTGCTGGTGGTGCTCCTCGTGGCCATCATCCCGTCGATCATCGTGCCGACGCTGGCATGCCGACCCGAGCACGCGCGGATGCCCGATCTCGGCACCGTCACGCCGTTCTCGCTCGTCGACGAGATGGGCCAGCCATTCACCGAGACCGCCCTCGAGGGCCACATCTCGATCGTCAGCTTCATCTTCACCCGCTGCGACACGATCTGTCCGGTGATCTCGGCGAGGATGCAGAAGGTCCAGGAGAAGACGTTCGACGTCGGTGACCAGATCAAGCTGGTCTCGTTCTCCGTGGACCCGACCTACGACACGCCCGCGCGGCTCGCCGAATACGCGAAGCGCTACCGCGCCCAGCCGGATCGCTGGCACTTCGTCACCGGCCCGTACGACACCGTCCACGCACTGATCGAGGGTCCCTTCATGACCTCGATGCTGCGTGTCGAGGATCGGCCGAGCGGCGTCCCCGATATCCAGCACGGGGGGTACTTCCTGCTCCTCGACAGGCAGGCGCACATCCGCGGCATCTACAACTCGAACGTGATCAACCAGCTCGACGCAATGCTGCGCGACGCACGGTACCTGGCGCGGACCTCGCGTTAAGATCACGGCCGATTGTTCACGGTCCTCGACGTCGGCCAGCTGCTCCTCGGCATCGCGATCCTCTACTGGGGAGCGGAGTGGCTGATCCGTGGCTCGGCGGCGCTCGCCCGCGCCTGGGGCGTCAAGCCGCTGGTCATCGGGCTGACCGTCGTCGCCTACGGCACCGCCGCGCCGGAGCTCGCGGTCGCGACGAAGACCGCGCTGGCTCACAGCCAGCCGATCGCGCTCGGCACCGTGATCGGCTCGTGCGCCGCGAACATCTCGCTCATCCTCGGGCTCACCGCGCTGATCGCGCCGCCGACCGTCGACGGCCGCATCATCCGCCGCGAGGTGCCCGTCCTCGTCGGCTCGGCGATCGCGGTGCCGATCCTGTTCCGCAACGGCGTGCTCTCCCAGGTCGAGGGCGCACTGCTGATCCTGTGCGCGATCGTCTTCACGATCGTCACGCTGACCGTGTCGGCCCGCATGGACCTCGACACGTCGATGGCCGACCTCGAGCCCGAGCCGTCGGCGAGTGCATCGCTGCCCGAGGCGGGTGCGTCGGTGGCCGGTGGGATGTCGCGCGCGAGCACGGCGGCCGAGAGCGGCAGCTCGATCGGTGGCCGGGGCCGGCCCCGCGTGTCGCGGAGCGCCGCCGCGGTGATGAGCCTCGTCGGTCTGGTCCTGCTCGTCACCGGCTCGAGCCTGTTCGTGCGCGGCGGCCGCGGCATCGCCGCCGAGGCCGGCATGAGCGAGCGCATGCTCGGGCTCACCGTGATCTCGCTCGGCTGCGCCCTGCCCGAGCTGATCGGCTCGCTGGTCGCCGCCGCCCGCGGCCACGCCGCGCTCGCCGTCGGCTCGGTGATCGGCTCGAATCTGCTCAACGTGTTCCTCGTCCTGGGCGTCACCGCGTACCTGGGCCCGATCCGGCTGGGCGAGCGCATGCACCTGGTCGATCTCGTCGGCCTGGTGGTGATCACGCTGCTCGGCGTGGTCACGCTGCGCGGCTCACGTAGAATCAGCCGGTTAGAGGGGGCCATGCTGGTCCTGGCCTACGTGGCCTTCATTGTTTGCGCCGCGATCCTGTAGCGCGGCGCACAGCGAACCCCGCGCCGCAGGCGATGCGACCCGGTACCTCAGGTGACGCGAGCCACTGCCAGCATGACCACCTTTCACGGATCTACGTGCCTCCGCTACAACGGTCGCCATGAAGCGTACCCTCGCCTTGTCGGCGGCACTGACCATGGGGTTGGTCAGCAGTGCTGCGATTGCTGCCCCGCGCGGTTCCTACAAGTGGACCAACGAGGCCTTGATCGGCGCGCAGTACAAGGCGCCGAACCCGGCGGCGGTCTCGCACGTCATCTATCTCAACAACTGCCAGCCGAACGGCTGCCAGCTCAATCCCGGCAATGACAACGCGACGACGAACACGTCGAGCATCCCGAACCAGAGCTCGACGGTGTCGCCGTTCAACGGCAGCGCCGCGACGTGGAACGCGGCCGTCCAGTGCATCAGGGAGTCGTACGAAGACTTCGACGTCGAGATCGTCACCGAGCGGCCGACGAGCGGCGGCTACCACATGGCGATCGTCGCCGGTACGCCCGGCCAGGTCGGCATGCAGAACGGCGTGCTCGGCGTGTCGCCGTTCTCGTGCGGTTACATCAGCAACGCGGTCTCGTACACGTTCGCGAACCTCGTCTCCAACGACGTCGCCGAGATCTGCTGGACCGTCGCTCAGGAGACCGCGCACTCGTGGGGTCTCGATCACAAGTACGACAACCGCGATCCGATGACGTATCTGTCGGGCGGCCCGACGTACAAGCGGTTCCAGAACGAGGCCGGCTCCTGCGGCGAGTACAACGCGCGCCAGTGCAGCTGCAGCTACGCGGGCACCGGCTCGTCGAAGATGAACAGCTGGCAGGTGATCATGGACACGTTCGGCTCGAGCGCGCCCGACACCGTGCCGCCGACCTTGACGATCACGTACCCGACCGAGGGCGTGCAGGTCACCGAGGGCTTCCCGGTCCGCGCCGACGTGATGGACGACCGCACGGTCGACAAGGTCGAGTTTCGCCTCGATGGCCAGCTCATCGGCACGAAGTTGGAGTCGCCGTGGAACTTCAACGCGCCGGCGTCTCTCGGTCAGGGCCAGCACAAGGTCGAGCTCACCGCGTACGATCGCGGCGGCAACAGCGCCAAGGGGCTGGTCAACGTCCAGTTCGGCACCGTCTGCCAGGCGGCGACCGATTGCTCGGCTGACGGCGAGGTCTGCGTCGATGGCCACTGCGTCGTCGGCCCGTCGATGCCGGGTGGCCTTGGCCAGCCGTGCACCGGCAACGGAGACTGCGCGTCGGACCAGTGCGGCAACGACGGCGCCGGCAACAGCTACTGCGTCGAGGCGTGTGACCTGACGGCGAGCGCGTGCCCGAGCGGCTTTGCCTGCGAGGACACGGGTAACGGCGCCGGTGTGTGCTGGCCGGGCGGCGAGGAAGAGAGCGGCTTCTGCAACTCGGGCAAGAGCTCGAACGGTGCGTGGCTGCTCCTGCTCGGCATCGCCGGGGTGTTCGCCACGCGCCGCCGCAAGTAAGGCAAGCAAGCCAGACCGATTTCACGACGCCAGGCCATCGAGCCCGCACCGCGCAGCCGCTCCGCGAGCGCCTGATCGTGCGACCTCGGTGACTTGGCGGTTTATTTTTCGGGCCGCGCCGGGATAGATTTCGAGGCCATGCGCAGTCTTGCCGGTCTCGCCCTCCTGGTCGCCCTCGCCGCCCCTGCGCATGCCGAGCGACCCCGCCTCGAGCGCGTGCTCGTCCATCTCGATCCGGCGAAGATCCCCAGCGTCGTCAACTCGAAGATCATCTTCCTGAACCGCTGCGCGAACGGCTGCAAGCTGACCTTCGGCGACACCGACTCGCGCACCGACAAGAGCGGGATCGGTCAGGGCACGCTGTCGGCGTTCTCGTACGGCGACACGTCGTGGACCGGCGTCGTCAATTGCATGAAGGACGTGTTCGATCCCTTCAACGTCGAGATCACCGACGTCGATCCCGGGCCCAACGTCGAGCACTTCGAGGTCATGGTCGCCGGCACGCCCGGCCAGCTCGGGCTGCCGAGCGGCGTCGGCGGCATCGCCGAGTACTCGTGCAGCGCGCCCGGCGTGTGCGCGAAGTTCATGCCCAACGCGCTCGTGTTCGACTTCGCCGGCGTGTGGGGCAACGACGTCGAGGAGATCTGCGCGACGGCCGCGCAGGAGATCGCGCACACGTGGTCGCTCGATCACGTCACCGACGCGAGCGACCCGATGACCTACAACCCGTACTCGGGGCGGCGCCACTTCAAGGACGGCGTGTTCTGCGGCAGCGACTGCCAGGGCGGCCAGTCACCGTTCGGCCTGACGTGCAGCGGCGACCGGCACACCTGCATGAGCACGGGCACCGCGACGCAGGACGACGTCGCGATGCTGCTCGCGCTGTTCGGGCCCAAGGGTGCGCAGGCGCCGACGCTGAAGCTCGTCAACCCGGTCGACGGCTCGGCGCAGGCGGCCGGCTTCACGATCGATATCGAGTGCACGTCGCCCGCGGGCATCCAGGAGGTCGATGTCTCGATCGATGGCCTGCCGAAGGCGACGTTGACCGCCGCGCCGTACTCGTACACCTCACCGGCGTCGCTGGCCGAGGGCCCGCACGAGGTCAAGGTGCTGTGCGCGACGAAGCAGCAGGCAATCGCGACCGCGAAGGCGAACGTGCTGATCGGTTCGGCGTGCGTCGACGGCGCGTGCGCGCAGGCCGGCTACGTGTGCTTCGACGGCGCGTGCATCGCGGGTCCCGAGGCGCCCGGCGGGGCCGGCGCGACCTGCACGAACAACGGCGACTGCATCGGCGGCATGTGTGCGAGCGACGGCACGCAGAACACGTGCGTCATCCCGTGCGACCTCGATGCCCCGAACTGCCCCGACGGCTTTGGCTGCCTCCAGGCCGGCACGAGCGGCGTGTGCTGGATCGGTGCCGAGAACGAGGGCGGCGGTGGCTGCTGCGACACCAGCGGGACCGGCGGCGCCGGCACCATGCTGCTCGCGCTCGGCCTCGCAGCGACGTTCGTCACGCGCAAGCGGCGCCGCTAGCCCCCAGCCTTTCGTCGGTGATCCCTTCACGTTGCGGCTGCCGCGGCGTGCCAACCCTCGTTCTCACCACAGAGCAGGCGAAGCCAGCGATTTGCCGCTAGATACGCGGCCGTGAGCTGCGTTAAGTAGGAAGGCCATGAGCCGTCGACTGGGTCTCGTCGTCCTTGCCCTGCTAACGCTTGCCAGCCCGGCCTTCGCCGAGCGGCCACGCAGCGTGATCGTCCCGCAGGGCATCGAGGCCCACGACCTCGGGGTCGGCGCCGCGCCGTACAACACGATCTTCCTCAACCGGTGCCCGAGCGGCTGTCAGGTCGGCTTTGGGACCTCGAACTCGATCAACGACACCTGGCGGGTCCCGAACCCCGGCATCCTGACCGCGTTCCCCTACAGCGACGAGGTCTGGGATCAGGTCGTCTCGTGCGTGAAGGACGTGTTCTCGCCGTACGTGGTCAACGTCGTCGACACCGATCCGGGCTCGGCGAACCACTTCGAGATCATGATCGCCGGTCACCCGAACGATCTCGGCATGAGCTCGGGCATCGGCGGCGTCGCGCCGGGCGGCGCGGACTGCAACACGTACATCAACAACGCGCTCGTGTTCGACTTCGCGAAGGTGTGGGGCAGCGGCACGACCTGCGGCACCTCGTGCGTCGAGGAGATCTGCTCGACGGCGGCCCAGGAGATCGGCCACGCGTGGGGCATGGACCACGTGACCGACCCGAAGGACCCGATGACGTACTTCGGCTACCAGGGCCGCCGCTACTTTCAGAACACCGCCGCGAAGTGCGGCAGTGACTGCGTCAGCGGCGAGTCGCCGTTCGGGCAGACCTGCAGCGGCACGAACCAGCAGGAGCACAGCTGCGTGCCCTGCGGCGGCGCGACCCAGAACTCGTACAACACGGTGAAGGCACTGTTCGGGCTCGGCCCGGGCACGCCGCCGACGGTCACGATCACCCAGCCGCAGCAGCACGCGAACGTGCAGCCCGGCTTCCCGGTCGCCGCCGATCCGATCGACGACAGCGGGATGGTGACGCTCGTCGAGCTGCGCGTCGGCGGCCAGCTCGTCGACATGCTGACGAAGGGGCCGTTCGTGTTCAACGCGCCGGCCTCGCTCGCCGACGGCAACCACACGGTCGAGGTCACCGCGTACGACGCGCACCAGACCCCGGGCAAGGCGACGGTCGATGTCTACATCGGCCCGCCGTGCGAGAAGCCGGCGGATTGCAGCAACGAGACCGATACCTGCGTCGGCGGCCGCTGCGTGCCGGGCTCGGGCGTCCCCGGCGGCCTCGGCGCGGCCTGCGCGGGCAACGAGCAGTGCCTGTCGGGGATCTGCGCGTCGGATGGCACGAACATGTACTGCGTCGAGGAGTGCATGGTCGGCGACTGCCCGGGCGACTTCGGCTGCCTCGACACCGGCAACGACACCAGCGTGTGCTGGCCGGGCTTCGACGATGGCTCGGGCGGCGGCTGCGGCTGCCAGAGCAACCAGGGTGGCCCGCTCTCGGCACTCGTGCTCTTCGGCTGGGTGGTGCTGACGTGTCGCCGGCGTCGCGCGCGCTCGTAGTCAGCGGGCGCGCGGCGTGCGATCGGCGGGCGGCGTGCTAGTTCTTCGCCGACGCCCCCGAGATGGAGCCGCCCGGATTCACTCCGGGCAGCGAACCCGATGACCGCCCGCGAGGTTGCCCATGCGATCGTGACGAGCGAGACGCTCGCCGACAAGCTGACACCGCCGCCCGCCGAGCTCGTGCTCGAGGACAGCGGCGAGTCGCTGCGGCTCGCCGCGCCCGGCCGGCCGGCGAACCTGCCGATCGCGGGTGCGCGGTCCACGCGCGTGCCGCCGCTCGCCGGCATGCGCGACCCGGCCCAGCGCGCGCGCATCCTGCACGCGCTCGCCAACCACGAGCTGCAAGCCGTCGAGCTGTTCGCGTGGGCGCTGCTCGCCTACCCCGACGCGCCGCTCGCGTTCCGCCGCGGCCTCGTCGCGATCCTCGCCGACGAGCAGCGCCACTGCGCGCTCTACATCGAGCGGCTCGTCGCGCTCGGCGCCGCGTTCGGCGACTACCCGGTCACCGGCCACTTCTGGGGCAAGCTCGATCACCTCGCGACGCCCCTCCACTTCGTGTGCGCGATGGGCCTGACGTTCGAGAACGCGAACCTCGACTTCGCGGGCGACTACGCGGCGGCCGCGCGCGCGTGCGGCGATCATGCGACCGCCGCCGTGCTCGACCAGGTCCACGCCGACGAGATCGGGCACGTCCACTTCGCCTGGGTGTGGCTGCGCCGGTTCGCGGGCGACGTCGATCCGTGGCAGGCCTACCTCGCGCACGTGCGGTTCCCACTCGGTCCGCGCCGCGCGCGGGGCGCCCGCTTCGATCGCGAGGCGCGCCGGCGGGCGGGCTTCGACGAGGCGTTCATCGCCGCGCTCGAGGCGGCCGACCCGACCCGGCCGAGCGGCGAGCCGCGCTGAGCACGCGCGCCGGACTATGCTCGCGCGGTGATCATCTGGGCCAACCTCGACTGCGAGGCGCGCTGGGGCGGTGGCAGCCTCCCCGGCCGCGTCGCGCGTCGAGTGAGCGCCGCGTCCGCGCTGCTCGCGGCGTTCGCGCCGGCCGGCGAGCCCGTCGCGATCCACGCGCTGGCCGCGGTCGATCCGGCGCGCATCCGGCTGCCCGGCGTCACCATGCACGCCGGCGCGCCGCCGCGCTGGGACCTCGCGTGGGCGGACCCGCAGGCCAAGGCGGCCAACGATCGGCGGCTCGCGCTCGCGGTCAGCGAGCAGCTCGGCCGTGCGCTCCCCGGCACCCGCGCCATCGACTCGCTCGCCGAGCTCGATGCCCACCTCGCGAACACGCGCCCGGCGCGCTGGGTGTGCAAGGCACCGTGGACCGCCGCCGGCCGCGACCGCGCGCACGGCGACGGCGCGACGCTCACCGGCGAGCTGCGCGTGTACGTCGGCCGCATGCTCGATCGGTTCGGCGCGGTCCTGTTCGAGCCGTGGCTCGAGCGCGTGGGTGACCTCGGCGTGTGCGCGCAGCTCGCGCTCGACGGCCGCGTCACCGCGCAGCCCCCGCACACGCTCGTCTGCGATGCGCGCGGCGCGTTCGTCGGCATCGATCTCGCGGAGCCGGCGCTGCGAGGCGCGGACCACGAGCTGCTCGCACGCAGTGTCGATGCGGCCGCGGCGGCACTGCACGGCCTCGGCTACGCCGGCCCGTTCACGGTCGACGCGTTCGTCTACCGCGACGGCGGCGCGGAGGTGCTCCATCCGCTGTGCGAGCTCAACGCCCGCCACACGTTCGGTCACGTCGCGCGCGCGCTCGCGGCGCGGCTCGGGACGCGCGTGCTCGGGTTCGGCACGCCGCCGGCCGGCGCGCAGATCCTCGTCGCGCCCGGCGAGGGCGATCCGGTCACGGCGTGGGTCGCGTGATCGCGAGCCGGGTCACCGGCGCGACCCGCGGCATCGTGTCGCCGGGGCGGCGCAGCCGGCTGCCCTGACCGTGGTAGCGCGGGAACGGATCCTTCGGATCGACGGCGGCGACGATCACCTCGCCGCGGCGAGTGAGGAACAGGACCGGCTCGAGGCCATCGGGCGTCGCGTGGCCGAACTTGACCGCGACGCCGCTCGGCGAGGACGCCTCGACCACCGCGCCGGCGGGTGTCGCCTCGTGGACGAGCGTCGGGATCCGCCAGGCACGATGCTCGCTATCGAGGAAGTCGGGCTTGGTCGCCTCGAGCACCTGGCTCGTGATCGGCGCGTGCTCGGCCCCGTCGACCGCGACCGTGATCGACAGGCCCGCCGGCACCGCGATCTCCTTCGGCGGCGGCGCCTCCTGCCATTTCTTCGCCTCGCCCGAGTCACTCGCACGCGAGCAAGCGGCGAGCGCCAGGACGATCACGAGCCACCGGGCCATGCACCGAGTCTAGCATTGGCTATCGTCGCGCCATGGACCCCGTGATCGCAGCGTGCAAGGCGGCACTGGCCCGGCCGGGCCAGGTCCTGGTCCTGACCGGGGCGGGGGTCTCGGCCGACAGCGGCATCCCGACCTTTCGGGGTAAGGAGGGCTACTGGACGGTCGGCGCGCGCGAGTACCAGCCGCAGGACCTGGCGACCCACGATGCGTTCACGCGGATGCCTCGCGAGGTCTGGGCCTGGTACCTGTACCGGCGGGGCGTGTGCCGCCAGGCCGCGCCGAACGCCGCCCATGCCGCGCTCGTCACCTGGGATCGCGCGCTCGGCGAGCGGTTCGGGCTCGTCACCCAGAACGTCGACGGGCTGCATGCCCGGGCCGGCAGCCCGCGCGAGCGGACGTACCCGATCCACGGCGATATCGATCTCATGCGCTGCGCCGCCGACTGCGTGCCCGACCGGTGGCCGATTCCCGAGGCCGTGCCGGCGCTCGCCCGGGGCGACGCATGGACCGAGGCGCACGAGGCGCTGCTGCGGTGCCCGGTCTGCGGCGGGGCCGCGCGCCCGCACGTCCTGTGGTTCGACGAGAGTTATGACGAGCCGCGATTCTTCCTCGACACGGTCCGCGGGCTCGCCGCGCGGGCGACCTTGCTCGTCGTGGCCGGCACCTCGGCGCAGACGAACCTGCCGTGGCAGGTGGTCACGCTCGCCGCGCGCGCCGGCGCCACGATCGTCGACATCAACGTCGAGGACAATCCGTTCGCCGAGATCGCTGCGCAGTCGGGCGGCGCAGTGCGCGGGTCCGCCGCGGCGATCTTGCCCGCGCTCGTCTCCGCTCTTGTGTGATCTGCGCTGGACACCCGCGATCTGATTGGGCAGGGTGTGCGAGAGATGGCCGGCAGCGACGAAGAGAGCCCGGAAGCGCTCCGCGATCGGGCCGTCAGCGAGCTGATCGGCGAGCTGTCGACGCTGCCTCCGCACGAGGCGGCCGAGGTGATCGCCGAGATCCGCGCGGTCGCCGAGGCGCGCGGCGAGGACTCGGACGTGATCGAGCTCGTCGACCTGCCGCCGACATCGGGACGCGCGCGCCGGCCGAGCTCGGTGACCCTGCCGCCGCTGTCGACCGGCGAGCTGCCGGTCGTCGCCGGGCCGCATCCCGAGGAAGAGAACGACCTCTCGGTCGACGAGCTGCGCGACGCATGGCCGCTGCTCGATCTCGACGAGCGCGGTGACGGCCTGCGCGTGCTGCCGCGCGAGGACGCCGAGGAGTTCTTCATCGCCCTCCCCGCCCACGATCAGTCACAGCTCGTGCTCCACTTCCGGCCCGGTCAGCGGCGGCAGTGGATGCGCATGCTCGAGCCCGACGACGTGGCCGACGTGATCCAGGACGCCGGCGACGAGCACCGCCAGACGCTGCTCGCGCTGCTCGACGATCCGACGCGCAAGGAGGTGCTCGCGCTCCTCGCTTACGCCGAGGACGAGGCCGGCGGCCTGATGTCGACGCGCTTCGCGCGGCTGCGCCCGAACATGACGGCCGACGAGGCCCTGCTCTACCTCCGCCGCCAGGCGCGCGCGAAGCTCGAGACGATCTACGTCGCGTACGTGCTCGACATGGAGCAGCGGCTGATGGGCGTGGTGTCGTTCCGCGATCTGTTCGGCGCCGATCCGAAGACGCTGGTCTCCGAGATCATGGAGACCGACGTCGTCCGCGTCACCGAGGACATGGACCAGGAGACGGTGTCTCGGCTGTTCGCCGAGCACGACCTCAACGTCATCCCCGTCGTCGATCGCGACGGGCGGATGAAAGGTATCGTCACCGTCGACGACATCGTCGACGTCGTCCAGGAAGAGGCCACCGAGGACATCCAGAAGTTCGGCGGTATGGAAGCCCTCGAGATGCCGTACCTGCAGTCGAGCCGGCGCGAGATGCTGATGAAGCGCGGCCGCTGGCTGGTCCTCCTGCTCGTCGGCGAGATGCTGACCACGACCGCGATGGGTTTCTTCGAGGATCAGCTGCGCGCCGCCCTCGTGCTCACGCTGTTCATTCCGCTGATCGTCTCCGCGGGCGGCAACTCGGGCTCGCAGGCGTCGACGCTCGTCATCCGCGCGATGGCGCTCGGTGAGGTTCGCGGCGCGGACTGGTGGCTCGTCATGCGCCGCGAGCTGATGATGGGCCTCTCGCTCGGCGCGGTGCTCGGCGTCGTGGCGACCCTGCGCGTGTTCTTGTGGGGCACGTGGGGCACGTACGGCGAGCACTTCATCCTCGTCGGCGTGGTCGTCGGGTTCGCGGTGCTCGGCTGCGTGCTCTCGGGGACGCTGGCCGGCTCGATGCTGCCGTTCGTCCTGCGCAAGCTAGGCGCCGACCCTGCCAGTGCATCCGCGCCATTTGTCGCGACGCTCGTCGACGTGACAGGCATCGTCATCTACTTCACCGTTGCCAGCCTCATCTTGAGCGGCACGCTGTTGTAGAGTCGCCCGCGATGTTCGCCACCCGCGTCTAC
>DAIRFU010000696.1:0-3720 GCA_036794935.1 Kofleriaceae bacterium
GTCCACCGCGATGTCTCGCCGCAGAACGTGCTCGTCTCGTTCGAGGGCGAGGTCAAGCTGATCGATTTCGGCATCGCGAAGGCGGCGGGCAAGGGCAGCAAGACCCAGGCGGGCATCCTCAAGGGCAAGTTCGGCTACATGTCGCCCGAGCAGGTGCGCGGCATCCCGGTCGATCGCCGCAGCGACGTGTTCTCGTGCGGCATCGTGCTCTACGAGCTGCTCACCGGCGAGCGCCTGTTCGTCGGCGAGAGCGACTTCTCGACGCTCGAGAAGGTGCGCAACGTCGAGATCCTTCCGCCCTCCACGTACAACCGCCGCATCCCCGACGAGCTCGAGCGCATCGTGCTCAAGGCGCTCGCGAAGGATCCCGAGGAGCGCTACCAGAACGCGATCGATCTCCACGACGAGCTGCAGGCCTTCGTCTACACCGCGGGCGAGTTCTACTCGCGCAAGGATCTCGCGGGCTGGATGAAGAAGACCTTCGGCCGCGAGATCGAGGAAGAGACCGCGAAGCTCGAGAGCTATCGCCAGCTCAAGGCGCCCGCCGCGGTCGAGCCTACGCCACCGACCCTCGGTCGCACGCCCACCGGTTCGCGCCCGCCAACCAGTGCCGCGTCCCCGCGCTCGCGTGACTCCGGCCGCCAGTCGGCCGCCTTCAAGGCCGCACCGCCGCCGCCGCCCTCCGGCCGCATCTCGCAACAGATGCCGGCCGTCGCGAGGGAGCCCGCGACCCAGCCCGTCCCGCCGACCAGGCGCGCGCGCAACGAGGACTCCGGTGGCCTCGCGTGGGACGACGATGAGCTCGAGACCCAGATCTACGACAACCCCGAGGAGGAGCTGAAGAACACGGGCGGTGGTCGTCGCGGTCGCAGCGGCGCGATGCCCGCGGTCAACTCCACCTCGACGCCGCAGCCACCTCCGGCCGTGCTCTCGGCCCCGCCGCCACCGGCCGTCCCGTCGACCACCGCGTCGTCGGGTTCGGGTCCGGCCGCCGCCGCGGGACCCGATCTGTCATCGCTCGTGTCCACCGCACGCGCCTGGGATAGCCCGGTGTCGGGCAGCGGCACCAACGGCAGCTCCGTCTCGCCGCCGCCGTCGCTGCTCGCGACCGGCTCGTCCAAGGGGCCGTCGCCGATGGCGCCCGCCGACGATCCGCTCGCCGCGCTCGCCGCGAGCTACGCGGCCGCGCCTGCGCCCGCGATCTCGGCCAGTAACCTGCCGGTCCCGAAGCTCTCCATGCCCGAGCCCTTGTTCGACCCCATGGCCTCGTTCGGCCAGGGCATGCTCGGCCGCAAGGAGCGCAAGGGAAAGAGCAGCACCCTGTGGATCGCCATCGGTGGTGCGGCCGTCGCGGTCGTCGCCGTCGTGATCGTGATCGCGATGACCGGCGGCAGCGACAAGCCGACCCAGGCTGCGTCCTCCGAGTCCCCGTCGGGCTCGGCCGCCGCCGCCGCGCCCGCCGTCGCCGTCGGTGACGAGAACACCGGCTTCGATCTCTACGTCCAGCCGCCGGGCACCTACACGTGGCGCCTCGACGGCGAGGCGCGCACCGACAAGCTGCCGTCACGCATCCGTGGCATCGCGCCGGGCCCGCACACCGTCGCGCTCGACGCGCCGCCCGGCTTCATGAGCCAGAACATGCCGATCACCGTCGAGCTCGGCCAGGCGCCGAAGGTCGAGGTCGTGCTCCAGCCGCTCGACATCGTGGCGTCGCTCGAGAGCGATCCGCCGGGCGCTACCGTCTCGCTGATCGTCGACGGCAAGCGCGAGACCATCGGCCCGAGCCCGGCGACCACCAAGCTCGATCCGCGCAAGACCTACCAGGTGCTGTTCGAGAAGCCCGGCTTCGTGTCGATCAACCAGCCGATCGTGTTCACGGGCACGCCCGAGGAGAAGATCGCGGTCACGCTCGACAAGGCGGGCGGCTCGTCCACGGCCGCCGCGGCCGCGGTGGCGCGCAACACGCCGCGCGAGCACAAGGTCACGACGCAGGCGAAGACCGCGGCGGTGACGAAGCCGGACAAGACCGAGCCGAAGGAGACCGTCGCCGAGACGAAGCCGGAGCCGAAGGAGACCAAGGCGGAGCCGGCGGTCGCGAAGGGGCAGGGCACGCTGCTGCTCGGCTCCAAGCCGCCGTGCGATATCTACGTCGACGGCAAGGACACCGGTCTGCACACGCCGCAGCGGGGCATCAAGCTGTCGTCGGGCAAGCACCGGATCACGCTCGTCAACAACGAGTACGGGATCAAGGAGACCTTCTCCGTCGACATCAAGGCGGACGAGGTCGAGAAGCAGATCAAGGACTACTCGGACCGGATTCCGAAGTAGGGCGAGCACGCTGATGAGCGTGCTACCATGTAGACGATGCGCGTGATCAAGGCCACCGTTCGTAACGGACGCATCATCGTCGACGAGCCGACGTCTCTGCCCGACGGTCGCGAGCTCGAGCTGTGTGTCGTGAACGACGATGACATGAGCGAAGACGAGCGCAGTCGTTTACACGCGTCGATTGGCCGCGGCCTGGCTGATGGTCGTGCAGGTCGCGAAGCGGAGCTCGGAGCGTTTCTCGATCAGCTCGATGCCGAGCCGCGAAAGTTGTTCTGACCGAAGAGGCGCAACGGCAAGCCCGCGCCGTGCGCCACTGGTGGCGCGAGCATCGCGACCTCAAGCAGCTGTTCACGGCCGAATTGCGCGTCGCAAAGCAGCTGCTTGCGCATGCGCCGAAGCACGAGATCTACGGGTACTTCGAAGGTCAGTCAGTCCGCCGGCTGTTGCTCGAGAAGACGCGGTGCCATGTCTACTACGTCGTCGTGGATCGCGAACAGCTGGTCCGGATCGTTGCGATCTGGGGGGCGAGCCGCGGCACGGATCCGCGCACGGTCGAGCGCCGTTGATTCGCCTGCTCTGACGAGCCGAATTGCGAATCCATGGAACACACCTCAGTGATCCCAGCCGTCGTGTATGCGGTTACGCTGGCAAGGACCGAGCGAGTCAAGACGACGCTCGGTGTCTACTCGTTGCACCACATCGCGCCCGAGCTGTTCGATGGATTCGAGACGCGGCCCGACGGGTCCAAGCTCGCGACGCCAGAGAAGGCGATCTTCGACATGGCGTACTTCGCGAGCGCGCGATCGCGCCTGTTCGCCCACATCCCCGAGCTCGAGCTGCCGCGCGGATTTCGCGAGCGGAAGGTGAGCGCCCGGATCGCGAAGATCACGGACGTGCGCCGCAAATCGATGGTCGAGCGGCGCATTGCTACGATCCTGGCGGGGGGAAGCTGAAGTCGCGTCCTAGGGCCGTCGCGAACGGTCGCATCAGGTAGTGGATCCAAGCTGTCACCCAACAGCTGCAATTCGAATCTGCGGTGATGTTCAACCCCAATCAGACGGGTCGTTCCGCATCTCGCAGAAGCGAGTCGAAGTCACCGCCGGCGACCAGCGCACACGCTCTTTGCGCGTTCTCAGCGCCCCCCTGCCCCCATCGCCTGATTATCGATTGCCGCGTTTGCGGAATCGAGCGGTCCTTGTTCGCCGATGAGCTAAGTGACTTGGCGAGGTCAGGGCCGCCGGAACAAGCCGCCGGGGGGGGAGGCTGGGTGCCGGCACGGATTGCCGGCGCGACACTGCCAGGCGCCGTACGGTCGCGTGATCCCCAACTCCATTCGCCAGGTCCGCGTCTGGTGAGCGTCGACGACCTGCCGTAGCGCGGGAAGCTGGGAGA
>DAIRFU010000697.1:0-3719 GCA_036794935.1 Kofleriaceae bacterium
TGCCGCGCCCGAGCAGAAGCTGTTGGCGCGTCAACGCTTTCTCGCCGCGCGCGCGTTGCGCAATCGGCGCCGGCGGAAGTCGCATCAGTAGCGCCACCAAACGAAAAAAGTCCCTCGAATCTCTCGAGGGACTTTGTTGGCTCCGGAGGAGGGTTTCGAACCCCCGACCCGGCGGTTAACAGCCGCCTGCTCTACCACTGAGCTACTCCGGAATGTGAGGGGCTCAATTGATGACGTATCTGGTGCGGGGTTGTCAAGGCGCGTCGCCCGCTCACCGTCGGCCGAACCGGCCTCCACGCTCCGGCTCCCGCTGAGCCCGTGTTAGTACGCCGCCATGGCACACGTTCTTGGCATCGGCGGCATCTTCGTGAAGGCGCGTGACCCCGCGAAGCTGCGCGCGTGGTACCGCGACGTGCTCGGGATGGAGATTCAGGACTGGGGCGGCGCCCAGCTCTGGAGCGAGGGCCGCAGCTACTCGGTGTGGAGCGCGTTCGCGCCCGACACCAAGTACTTCGCGCCGAGCGAGCGCGAGTTCATGGTGAACCTGCGCGTCGACGATCTCGACGGCCTGCTCGCGAAGCTCCGCGAGCGCGGCGCACAGGTGCTCGACCGGCGCGAAGACACGGACGACGGCAAGTTTGGCTACGTCGTCGATCCCGAGGGGACCTTGCTCGAGCTGTGGCAGCCCGGCAAGGTCACCTAGCGCTAGCGGATCGAGTTAGAGGTACGCGCGGACGCCGGCCGTGAACGTGAACACGTCGAAGCCCACGTCCTTCAGATCGATCAGCGCGAAGCCTGCCGCCACGTCGATCTGCTCGTTGATCGCGTAGAGGCCGCCGAGCGTGAGCGGGATGTAGTCGGCGCCAAAGATGAACGCCGACTTTTCCTCGCCCATGTCATCCCGGTAGGGGCTGTTCGACAGCGCGATCGATGCGAGCGAGGTCATCGCGTAGATGTTCAGCTCCGGGGTCGCCTGGAACATTCCGCCGACCGGAAGATCGAAGAGGATCGGGCCGCTGTCGGCAAGGCTGATGCTCAGGTGGCCGCCACCGCCGAACAGGTTCGCAAACGGCCCGCCGGCAAAGCCACTTCCGCCGACTGCACCGGGCCCGTAGGGCGAGCCCGTGAATACGGCGATCTTCGGCGCGACCGAATAGCGGAGGCCGAGGCCGAGGCCGATGGCCATGTTGTCGGTGTCGTCGAGATCCACGCTGAACGCCGCGGAGCCAGCGACCGACATCTTGGCGTCGTGCTTGATCTGGTAGCCGCCCCACAGCGTGAGCGGACCGGCGGCTTCGAAATCGCCGTCGCCGAGGCCCAGCGACAGTGCATAGTCGAGCCCCGCCGAGATCTGGTCGGTGATGCCGTACGAGCCGTGCAAGGTGATGAAGTCGATGGTGGCGCCGTCGCCCATGCCCGTCGGATCGGCGATCTTGAGCAGCGACAGATCAGCGCCTGCGCTGCTCTTGCCCTTGGCGCGGTAGTACGGCCGCTCGATCGCCGCCTTCGGCCACATTCCCGTCGCGGTCCCCGCAGTGGCATCGACGGCCGGCGCCGTCCCGTCGGTCGGCGTCGTGCCGTCCATCCCGGTCATGTCTCCGCCCATCGTGGGATCGGCGGGGGTTTCGCCTTCCATCGTCGTCCCGGCGTTGGGATCCGTGGCGTCCTGGGCAAGTACGGGGGTGGCAAACAGCGCACCACCAGCAATCAGCGCGAGCTTCAGTCGATTCATCGAAAACTCTCCTTGAGGATGAACAACGCAAATTGTCCCGCCTCTTGAAGGCTCGTCGCAAATTTTTACGTATTAACGCGTAGAGCGGCCGCGCTGGGCGACGTACTCGCGCAGCAGCGTCTCGGACGGCGCGGGCTCGATCTTGTGCTTGGTGCGGGCGCGCTCGAACGCGTAGCCGACGATCTCCTGGATCGCCTGCGCGTACGTGCGGCCACTCGCGCGCACGCACTGCGCAAACGCACAGCCGTCGGCGAGGTCGGGGTTCGGGTTGACCTCGAGGATGAAGGCCTCGCCGGTCCGGGTGTCGAGGCGCATGTCGATGCGCGCGTAGTCGCGGCAGCCGAGGGTCTGGTAGGCGCGAACCGCGACGCTCTGGATGGTGGCGACGACCTCGGGCTCGAGATCGTCGACCGGGCACTTGGAGGCCATCGCGTAGTAGTCGCGCGAGTACGGGTCCCACTTCGCGCGGTACGTGATGATGTTGGGTAGCAGCCGGCCCTCGTTGTCGACGCCGCCGGCCTTGAACTGCATCTCGTAGAGCGGCAGGGCGACGGGCGGCTGGTTGCCGAGGATGGCGACGTGGATCTCGCGACCCTCGATGAACTCCTCGACGAGCACCGGCATCTTGTGGTCGCCGGTGAGGAGCTGGACACGGGCGTCGAGCGCGGTGCGGTCGCGGACCACGGAGCCGGCATCGATGCCGCCCGACGCGTCGTCGAACGCGGGCTTGACGATCAGCGGGAAGCGCAGCGGCAGGTCGGCCGGGACCTTGCTGTTGGCGGTGACGACGACACCGCGCGGGACCGGCAGGCCGGCGGCGGCGAGCAGGGCCTTCGCGTGCGGCTTCTTCTGGCACAGCGAGAGCGCGAGCGGGCGGTTGCCCGTGTAGGCCTGGCCGAGCAGCTCGAAGATCGCGGGGACGTGGGTCTCGTGCTCGAGGTCATCGTGGAACCACTCGATGAGGTTCATCACGACGTCGGGCCGCGCGGCGTTGACCGCATCGAGCAGCTTCTCGAAGCTGTCACCGATGTTGACGGCCGTCGCCTCGTAGCCGGCGTCGCGCACGCAGTCGAGGATCTGGTCGATCTCCTCGGCGACGGTGTCCCATGGCTCGACGATCAGATCCGGATCCCAGTCGGGGCTCTTTCGGCCATCGCGACGCCAGAGCTCGACGACATCGTCATCGAGCTGGTTCCACAGGATCAGTACGCGTCCACGCGACATGCAAACTACGCTGCTTCTCAACACGTACCATGCAGCCGCGCGCGAGGGAATCGAGATGAGATCTCAGCCGGACTGCCGTGTGCCCCACGGATGCCGGACGATCAGGTCGTCGGCGCGCCGGCGTTGCTCGAGCGAGAGGCCGTCGCGGATCGCGAGCGCGAACCAGCCGGCGAGCTCGACGGCGGAGGCGAGCCGGTCGTGCGCGTTCTTCGCGAGGCCGAGGGCGAGCACGCGCTCGACGTCGCCGGGGACGTTCGTGTGGAGCAGCGACGGCTGGGTCGGCACACGGTAGACGACGTCGTAGAGCGTCGTCGGCACGTCCTTGCCGGTGAACGCCGGGTGACCGGTGACCGAGCGATAGAGGATGGCGGCGAGCGAGTAGACGTCGGCGCGGTGGTCGACGTCCTCGCCGCGCGCCTGCTCCGGGGCCATGTAGGCCGGGGTGCCGATGACATGGCCGCGGGTCAGGGTGCCGTGGCCACCGGCCTTCGAGACGCCGAAGTCGAGGACCTTCCAGCGGCCGTCCTGTGCGAGGAACACGTTGTGGGGCTTGAGGTCGCGATGGACGATGCCGGCGACGCGCGCGGCCTCGAGGCCCTGCGCCACGTGGTCGGCGACGACCTGGGCCTCGTCGAGCTTGAGCCGGCGCTGGCGACGGAGCTGGTGCGCGAGGTCGTGGCCGCGCAGGCGCTCCATCGCGAGATATGGGACCTCGCCCTGCGTGGTGCCGACCTCGAGGACGCGGACGACGAACGGGGTGTCG
>DAIRFU010000698.1:0-3717 GCA_036794935.1 Kofleriaceae bacterium
CGACGGCGTTACCGAACACCTCGCCCCATTCTGCGAAGCCGCGATTTGAGGTGAGGATCATGGCGCCCTTCTCGTAGCGGGCGTTGATCAGCTGGAAGAACAGGTTGCCGGCGGCGGCACCGACGCTGAGATAGCCGATCTCATCGATGATCAGCAGCTGGGCGCGGCAGAGATAACGGATGCGCTCGCGCAGCCGGCCTTCCCGATCGGCACGGGCCAGGCTGTCAACGATGTCGGCGAGCGGCGAGTTTTCGGCGCCACCCCGGTCGATGCCGGCGACTTGCCGGCGATCGCATTCGGGGATGCCGCCGCGGGTCTGCCGTTCGCGGACGATTACTTCGATCTTGTGTTCAGCCAGGTCGCATGGCTCTATTTCGGCCGCAAGATCGCGGTCATCCGAGACGTGATTCGCGTGCTGCGCGACGACGGGCTGGCAAAGATCGACGCCGACGAGGTGCGGCCCGGCTTGCCGGTCCTCCCCGATGTGATCGAGCACCGCCTCGACGCCATCCCGGCGCGCGATCGCTACAGCTGCCTGCGCTGCGGCCACACCGCGGAGCTCGACGCTGCCGCCGAGCAGCGCTGCCCGCGCTGCGATGACCACATCTGGACCCACGCTCTCGCCGATCGGCGCGTCACCTGATCAGACGCAGTGGCGAGGCGGCGCGCACGGCGCGTCGTCGGTCGGCTCGAGCTGCAGCGTCGCGTGCGCGATGCCGAAGCGGTGCTCGATCTCGCCCTCGGCCTCGCGGACGAACGACGGCGCACAGCGCGGCCAGTCGACCACGAGGTGCGCGGTGAGCGCGACCTCCGTCGTGCTCATCGGCCAGATATGAAGATCGTGGATCTGCCGCACGTCGGGCAGCCCGGCCAGGTACGCCTCCACCTCGCGTGGATCGATGTGCGAGGGCACCGCGTCGAGCAACAGATCGAGGGCCTCGCGCAAGAGGCCGATCGTGGTGAGGAGGATGAGGAGCGAGACCGCGATGCTGGTCGCCGGATCGACCCAGCTCCAGCCGGTGCGCCACACCACGAGGCCCGCGACGACGACCCCCGCCGACACCGCGGCGTCCGCCATCAGATGCAGGAATGCGCCGCGCCGATTGACGTCGCGCTCGCGCCCGCGCGCGAACAGCATCGCTGCGCCCACGTTGACCGCGACGCCCACCGTCGCGACGATCGCGACGAGCCCGCCGTTGACCTCGGCCGTGGTGCCGAGGCGCCGGATCGCCTCCCAGGTCACGCCGCCGATCGCGACCAGGATCAGCATCGCGTTCGCGAGCCCGGCGAGGATCGTCGTGCGCTGCAAGCCATACGTGCGGCGCGCGGTGCGCTTGCGGCGCGCGAGCATCACCGCGCCCCAGGCCATGCCGAGCCCGAGCACGTCGCCGAGGTTGTGCGCCGCGTCCGCGAGCAGGGCGGTCGAATCGGCCACGAACCCGGCGGCCGCCTCCGCCACCACGAACCCGACGTTCAGCCCGATGCCGAGCAGGAACGGGCGCCCCGGATCGGTGGGCGGCTGATGATGGTGATGTCCGTGTGCGCTGTGGTCGTGCGTGGTCACCTTACAGCGTCCTTCGCAAGCCGTCGTGGCGCGCGCGATCGCGCGTCTCCTTCGATGTACCAGCTCACCGGCGGGCGGCAACGCGACGATCTGCAGTAGGTTCGCCGCATGGTCGATTCGGTCTGGCAGCTCCACGGCACCACGGCCCTCGTCACCGGCGGGAGCCGCGGCATCGGCCGCGCCATCGCGAGCGAGCTGATCGCGCTCGGTGCCGACGTCACGATCGTCGCGCGTAACCAGGCCGGCCTCGACGAGGCGTGCCACGCGCTCGGAGCCTCGGGAGTCTGTGCCGACGTGACCACGACCGCCGGGCGTGCCTCGATCGTCGCCGCCGTCGCCGCGCGAGGCCCGCTCCACGTGCTCGTCCACAACGCGGGCGCGAACGTGCGCAGCCCGCTCACCGGCTACGACGACGCCACCATCGAGCGCCTGCTCGCGCTCAACCTCACCGCGCCCCTCCTGCTCTCGCGCGATCTGCACCCGGCGCTTCGCGACGCCCACGGCGCGAGCGTGATCCACGTCGGCTCGGTCGCCGGCCACGTCGCGCTCGCGACCGGTGTCGCCTACGCCGCCGCCAAGGCCGGCCTCGCCCAGGCCGCGCGCACCCTCGCCCTCGAGTGGGCCGCCGACCAGATCCGCGTCAATGCCGTGTCGCCCTGGTACACGCGCACGCCGCTCGCCGAGCCGATCCTCGCGCGCCCCGACACCCTCGCGGCGATCGTCGCGCGGACGCCGCTCGGCCGGATCGCCGAGCCGCGCGAGGTCGCGACCGTGGTCGCCTTCCTCGCGATGCCCGCCTCCTCGTACGTGACCGGCCACACCGTCGTGGTCGATGGCGGGATGACCATTCAGGGCCTCGCGCGGATCTGACGCGGCCCTCTCATCACGCTACGCTCGGGCCATGAGCTGGACCATTCGCAGAGCGACGCGCGCCGATGTCCACGTGGTCGTCGCGCTCGTCGAGTCCGCGTACCGCGGCGAGCTGAGTCGTGCCGGCTGGACCACCGAGGCCGATCTCGTCGGTGGCCAGCGCACCGATGCCGGCGAGGTGCTCACCTGCATCGAGCGGCCGCGCAGCGTGGTCCTGCTTGCCGAGCCCGTCGGCGAGGTCGTCGCGTGCGCGCACGTCACCGTCGAGGACGAGGCTGGCTACTTCGGCCTGTTCGCGGTCACGCCGACCCTGCAGGGCGGCGGGATCGGCACGCGCCTCCTCGCCGAGGCCGAGCGCATCGTCCAGGACGAGTGGCGCCTGCCGACGATGCGGATGACCGTGATCGACGTGCGCGAGGAGCTCCTCGCGTACTACGGGCGCCGAGGCTACGCGCGCACCGGGATCAAGAAGCCATTCCCGTACGGCGACGACCGGTACGGTCCGCGACGCGCCGACCTCCGGTTCGAGGTGCTCGAGAAGCGCCTCGCGCGGTAGCGTCAGCGGCGCGACTGGCGGGTCGGCAGGCCGAACGTCGCCTCGAGCCCGCTCGCGAGTGCGTCCTTCTCGGCGACCGTCAGATCGGACTCGGGATGGAACCAGAGATAGCTGCGGATCGGCATCTCGCCCATCAACACGTTCGACGGTGCCTGCGCCGCGAGGTCGTACGTGCGCGTCCAGTCGGAGAAGTTGAGCACGGTGCGACCGATGTCGACGTGCCGCTGCATCACCCACGAGAACGGCGCGACGTTCGCGTACCACGGCCAGTTCGTCTGGTTGCTGTGGCAGTCGAAGCACGCGCGCACGGCGAGGGCGCGGGTCTCCGGTCGATCCCAGGCCGGTTCCTTCACAACAGCGGGGTTGGAGTGGTCGCGCCCGTACGGGATGAGCTGCATCACCGCGAGGACGCCGACGGTGACCGCAATGCCAATCAGGATTCGTTTGATGAGTCGAGGCATGTACAGCGAACGCCGTGTAACACGCCGATGGCCGACCGGCGCCGCGTCTGAATGACGCAAGGGGCCCGGTGATCGCGCCCGGACGCAAGGGGAGGGAGCCGGAAGTTCTTGGCCAGACGACGAAAATTACGCGCCAGCTAGGTACTTGACGCCAGAGGGCGCCAGTGGCAAAAAGCTCCAGCCTGACAACTTGATGCGGGGTGGAGCAGCCTGGTAGCTCGTCGGGCTCATAACCCGAAGGTCGCAGGTTCAAATCCTGCCCCCGC
>DAIRFU010000699.1:0-3716 GCA_036794935.1 Kofleriaceae bacterium
GCGGCTGTGACAGCCCCGCCGAGTGCCCGGCGCCGGCGGTCTGCCACGCCGCCCAGTGCCTCGACGGGGCCTGCAGCGAGGCCCCCGTCGTGGCCGGCCAGCCGTGCCCCGACGGCGTGTGCCCGAGCGGCCTGGTCTGCGCGCCCGCGACGCAGACGTGCGAGCGGACGGCCGTGCCCGCCGACGCGAGCGTCGATGACGCGAGCGAGCTCGACGCGCCGGTCGACGCGCCCGAGATGGTGACCGTCGATGCGCCACCCGACGCAGCGCCGTGCTACGGCGCGGGCCTGATCACGATTTGCCCGAGCGCCCCGGTCACCGATTCGCTCGCCATCACCGCGAACACGACGCTCGATACCGACACGTCGCCGCTGTGCATCGCGTACAGCGGTGGCGAGCTCGATGTGTGCGTCGTCGCCGCGACGACGATCTCGATCGCCGCGACGCAGCGGCTGCACGCGATCGGCACGCGTCCACTCGTGCTGCTCGCGACCGGCGCGATGACGATCGACGGCACACTCGATGTCACGTTCGGCGCCGGCGCGAACCCGGCCACGTGCGTCGCGCCGACCGCGGCGACCGGCAAGCAGGGCGGGGCAGGTGGCAGCTGGCAGGGACGCGGCGGCTCGGGTGGTAACGCGGTCAGCGGCACCGGCCCGGTCGCGGCGCCCGGGACGACGACCGTCGCGCTGCGCGGCGGCTGCCGCGGTGGGAGCGGCGCGGGTGGTGGTAGTCCGGGCGCGGGTGGGAGCGGTGGCGGCGCGGTCTACCTGATCGCCCAATCGATCGCGATCGACGGAGCGATCAACGCATCGGGCGCCGGTGGCGCCAGGGGCCGCAACGCCTCGGGCGGCGGTGGCGGCGGGGCCGGCGGCTTTATCGGGCTCGACGCACCTGCGATCATGGTCGCCACCGACGCGCGCGTGTTCGCGAACGGCGGCGGCGGCGGCGAGGGCGGCACGCCGAACAAGGATGGCAACTCGGGCAGCACGCCGAACGATCCGGGCACCGCGACGGGTGGCGCGGGTGGCGCGAACCACGGCGGCAACGGCGGCGCGGGCGCGGCGGGGACCTTGCTCGACGGCGACGACGGCCGCGCCGGTGGCACCTGCGATCGCGGTGGTGCGAGCGGTGGTGGCGGCGGCGGCGGCGCCGGCTTCATCTACGTCTATCCGGCGCAGGTGCTGGGCGGCACCGTGTCACCGGCGCCGGGCTCCTAGCTCACCACACGACGCACTGCTTCGCCGGGCTCATCTTCGCGCCGCGCTTGCAGCGGAACGCCCTGGCGAACGCCGGCGTCGCCGACACCGTGCCGTTGACGCGCCAGCGCGGGGGCGAGTGCGGGTCGACCGTGACGAGCATCGACTCGAGCTCGGGCCGCATCTTCGCGCACCAGGTCTGGCCGAAGCTGAGGAAGAACTGCTGGTCCTCGGTGAAGCCATCGGCGACGTCGGTGGTCGGCGCGCTCGCGCGGAGCTGGTGATACGCGGCGAGCGCGAGCTTGACCCCGCCGATGTCGGCGATGTTCTCGCCGAGCGTGAGCTTGCCGTTGAGCTTGCCGCCGCCCGCGTCGTACTGGGCGTACTGATCGGCCACGCACTGCGTGCGCTGCTCGAACTGCTTCTCGGTGGCGGGCTGCCACCAGTTCGTCATGTTGCCGACGGCGTCGAACTGCGCGCCCTGATCGTCGAAGCCATGCGTCAGCTCGTGGCCGACGACCATGCCCATGCCGCCGAGGTTGACCGCGACGGTGCGATCGACCTGATAGAACGGCGTCTGCAAGATGCCCGCCGGGAACACCATCTTGTTGTGCGTCGGGTTGTAGAACGCGTTCACCGTCGGCGGCGTGATGTTCCATTCGGTGCGATCGACCGGCTTGCCGATCTTCGCGACCTGGCGGGCCTGCTCGGCGCGGCGGGCGGCGAGCGCGTTCGCGGCGTGCGTCTTCGCGCCGATCTTGAACGTGTACGAGCGCCACGTCGCCGGATAACCGATCTGGTACGCCATCGCGGCGAGCTTCTCGCGCGCCTTGCCCTTCGTCGTCGCGTCCATCCACGGCAGCGCGTCGAGGTTCTGCTCCATCGCGGCGACGATCGCGTGGACCTGCGCCTCGGCCGCCGCCTTGCTGTCGCCGGAGAACCGATCGCGCACGAAGAGCTGGCCGAGCGCCTCGCCGAGTGCATTGTCGGTGCTCGCGACACAGCGCTTCCAGCGCGCGCGCTGCTCGGTCGCGCCGCCGAGCTTCTGCTGCAGCTTGAACTGGATGTCGTAGATCTCCTTCGTCAGCATCGCGGCCATGTTGCCGAGCGCGTGCACCGTGAAGTAGTCGCGCCAGGTCGCCGCCGGCGTGTTGACGATCAGCGCGTCGAGCCCGGCGAGGAACTCCGGCGACGTCACGTTGATGTCGGTCAGCTTCGGCTTGCCGATCGCCTTGAAGAACGCGTCCCACGCGAAGTGCGGCATCGCCTTCTTCACACCCGCTCGATCGATCTTGTTGTAGAGACCCTTCGGATCGCGACGCGCGACCTTGTCCTTGCTGATCTTCGCGATCTCGGTCTCGAGTGCGAGGATCGCGTCGGCCTCGCGCTTGGCCGCCTCGGGCTTGTGGCCGGCCTCGACGAGCAGCGCCGCCGCGTACTCGACGTAGGTGTCGCGCAGCGCCTTCGAGCCCGGATCGTCCTTCAGGTAATAGTCGCGATCCGGCAGCCCGAGCCCACCCTGATCGATCTCGCCGATCATCTTGGTCGCGTCGGCGAAGTCCTCGGTCGGCCCGAAGCCGAACAGCGGGTTCATCGCGAGCGGCTGCATCATCGCGACCGCCGCCGACAGCGACTTCGCGTCCTTGATCTTCGCGATGCGCGCGAGCACGGGACGCGCCGGCTTCATGCCCGCCTTCTCGATGCTCGCCTCGTCCATGCACGCGCCGTAGTACGTGCCGAGCTGCTTCAGCAGCGGATCCTTGCCGGGCGCCGCGTGCGCCTTCTCGAGCACGTCGTGGAGGTACGCCTCGTTGCGCAGCTCGATGTCGACGAAGCTGCGCATCGCGATCGGCAGGTCGGGCGCGATCTGCGCCTTCGCGAGCCAGTTGCCGCACGCGAACTGGTAGAAGTCCTCGCACGGGTCCGCGCCGCGATCGAGCGCGTCCGGATCGAGACCGATCGCGGCGAGCGTCGTCTCGTGCAGCGGCTTTTGCGGCCCGGTCACGTCGGCCGGCAACGGCTCCTGCCCCGTGGGCGCACCCGCGGTGGCTTCGCCTGCCGGCGGTGTCGTCGTCGCGGTTGTCTGGGTGGAGCTACCGGAGCCGCACGCGGCGGCGAGCAGGATCAGCGAGAGGCCTCTGCGCATGCTGGATCGAATAACACGAGCGTTTTCCGCAATCTACGCGTGTCGCAGGGGTCGCAGGCTGTCGCGGCCCGGGATCCTTTTGGAGTCGTTGACCGGTTCGCCCGTGGGGGCGGCAAAGGCGGGCATCTGGCCCAACCGCATGGACACGCGCCCACCGCGTGCGTAGGGTGCGATTCTTATCCGGACCGATTCAAGGCCGTCATCAGCTCCGGGGGAGAGGGTCGTTTTTGATGCGTACGCTTGGTTTCCTTGTCCTGCTGCTTCCCGCCGTTGCGGTCGCGCAGCCTGCACCGCCGCCCGCGCCGGCACCCGCGCCCGCACCCGCGCCCGCGCCGCCTGGCCCCTATGCGCCGGGCCCGTACGGGCAGGGC
>DAIRFU010000700.1:0-3712 GCA_036794935.1 Kofleriaceae bacterium
CGACCAGGGAATCACGAGCTGATCGCCGTGCCGGTCGCATCGACCGGCACGCGCCCGAGCGCATTCACCGGCCGAGGCCGGACGGCTCGGTGCCTGAATGGAGTCGATGGCTCGGGGCGAGCCTCAGACCACGGGCGCGCGCCCGGGGGTGAGGCGCGTGTCGTCGGATCAGCGGGCGCGAGTTGTCTCGCCCTCCGCGCCGTAACGCGCGCTGTTGTCTCGACGCAACACTTTCGAAGCAGTGTTGGATTCGGTGACGTTTACAAGTGGCAATGTTGTGTAGTGAATACGTTAGATGTTACACGTTCGGAGGAACCGCCTCGTCCTCAGGCGGAGTCGACACCCTTACCTTTGTCCTCGGACATTAGAAGATGAACGCCGAACCCATCATGGGCTCTGTTGTCCTTCGACATATGAGGAGAAGTCCATACTTCCATCGTCGCGAGGACGCGAGTTTGACTATCGGAGAGATTACTGCGCAGATTCCGCTGCAACCTGGAGAGACTATCGTCGGCATCTATGAGAACCCGCCGCCCTGGGAAGAGTGTCGGATAGTGTTCACAGATGCAGGCCTGCATCAAGTATGTGATGAACAAACGATAACAATACGTTGGGCGGACGTTGTTGATTATGAGGCGGTTGACCCTTGCATGCATGCCGACGGTGTTCGGCTCCGAACGTGCGAAGGAATTCGCTACGTACGCGTCGGTGGTCGATATGGAGCTAATGAGGCATACCGAGATGCCTTCAATTTTGCGATGGTGCTTCGCTCTCTCTTGGGACGATGACTGCCGGCAGGAGGGCGCGTTTCCGGGTGCGCCTGTTCAACGGATCCCGAGCCTTCGCGCTACCAGCCGCGGGCGCGGGCGCCGCGGACCAGAACAGTTCACGCAGCGCGTGTTAGGACGTGGATGGACGTGGATGAATCCGCGGACGGTGAAGTTTCCGCCGCGCCGCGCACGCAGCCGCACGATCGACGAGGGCGAGGCCGATCGGCCGGTCCAGCTCGGCGTCAGCGGGCTGTGGTGCCAGCTCGAATCCGCGCAGGCTCCCGTGCTCACGCCGTGGGGCGCCGCGCACCAGCTCCCCGTCTGGCCCGCCACGTGGGGCAGCCATCGCAGTTACTTCACGCGCCCGGGAGGGTAGGGTACCGGGGTGACCGACGCGGAGCTCGAGCTCTCGTTCTACGAGAAGTTTCTGCTCGGCCGCGGTATCGAGCCGTACCCGGTGCAGGAGCAGGCGATCAGCCTGATCTTCGCGGGCAAGAGCGTGCTCGTCACCGTGCCGACGGGAACCGGCAAGACGTTGATGGCGAAGGCGGCGCTGCACCTCGCGGTCGGCCGCGGCCAGCGCGCGATCTACACGACGCCGCTGCGCGCGCTCACCGAGGAGAAGTATCGCGAGCTGTGCGAGGACTTCGGCGAGGAGAACGTCGGCTTCGCGACCGGCGACTACAAGGTCAATCGCGAGGCGCCGATCCAGGTCGAGGTCGCGGAGATCCTGTGGAACCGGATCGTCGCCGAGAAGCACGTGTGCCCGGCCGAGATCGTCGTCATGGACGAGGGGCACTACTTCAACGATCCGGAGCGGGGCTACGTCTGGGAGCAGTCGATCATCGGCCTCGATCCGCGCACCCAGCTCGTCGTGCTCTCGGCCACGGTCGGTCACCCGGAGAAGTTCTGCCACTGGGTCGAGATCACCCGGCGCGTGCCGCTGGAGCTCGTCGAGTCGCGCGAGCGCAAGATCCCGCTCGTCCACGAGTACCGCGAGGAGATGCTGATCGACACCGTGCGCGACCTCGCACATACCGGTGACGTGCCGGCGATCGTGTTCGTGTTCGGCCGCGAGCAGTGCTTCGAGGTCGCGCGCCTGATCAAGTCGTGCCGCCGGTTCACCACGGACGAGGAGAAGGCGCGGATCGAGACGCTGTGCGACGAGGCGCTGCTACCGGCCGGTGCGGCGAAGGAGCTGCGCCCGCTGCTCGCGCACGGCATCGGTATCCATCACGCCGGCATCCTGCCGCGCTACAAGCAGCTCGTCGAGCAGCTCGCGCTCGAGCGGCTGATCAAGTTCGTCGTGTCGACCGAGACGATCGCCGCGGGCATCAACCTGCCGGCGCGCACGGTCGTGTTCCCGTCGCTGCGCAAGTTCATCAAGCAGCAGGCGCGCATGGTGACCGCGGCCGAGTACCACCAGATGGCCGGCCGCGCCGGCCGCCCGCAGTTCGACGATCGCGGGCTCGCGATCACGCTCGCACCCGAGCAGGTGGTCAGCGATCTCAAGAAGGAGCTCAAGGACGCCGCGAAGCGCCCGGCGTACGACGAGGCGAAGGTCAAGAAGAACGTCTACAACCGCGCGCGCAGCGACGCGCAGCGCAAGGGCGACGTGATCTGGTCGCCGGAGGTTCACGCCGAGCTGGTCAAGGGCGATCCCGCCGAGCTGCGCAGCAAGACGAAGATCAGCGCCGAGCAGGTGCTCGCGATCGGGCTGCCCGATCTGACCGAGGCGCAGCTACCGGGAACGGCAGCGGAGGCGCGGATGGCCGCGGCCGAGGCGTCGCTGCCGCCGTCGATGCGGCTCGACATCGTCACCGTGATCGATAACCTGCTGCTCACCGACCGCGAGCGCCGCGAGCTGCAGAAGATCCTCGCCCAGCTCGTCGCGAACATGCGGGCCGTCGGCGTCCTCGACGAGCACGGTCACCAGATCTCCGGCCAGATGATCCGCGACCTCCAGGGCATGGACGGCCTCTTCATCTACTACGTGCTGTTCAACCACCAGCTCGAGTACGTCGAGCTGCGCGAGCTCGTCGAGTACCTGATCGATCACGACATCATCCAGCGCCAGCTCGATCGCAAGGGCGAGGACGAGAAGCGCGAGTGGATGCGCACGTGGCTGCGCGAGCAGCGCCTCGACAACCCGCACGTGACGTGGGACGACGCCGAGGCGAAGTACCTCGAGCTGCACCCGCGCCCGCTCACGAAGGTCGAGCTGATCCACTCCGAGATGGCGGGGAAGGTCCCGCACCCCGAGCTGCACGGCGGCAAGAAGCCGAAGAACGTGTGGGCGCAGATCGAGGACGGCGGGTTCTCGTTCCTGGAGTTCGTCGAGAAGCACGGGCTCGAGCACGAGGAAGGGAACCTGTTCTCGTACCTGATCCGGGTGATGAACTTCGCGTCCAAGCTGTACGAGGCATCGCAGCTGAGCGAGCTCGAGGACATGGCCGAGCGCGTGAAAGCGCTGCTCGGTCGGATCGATCTGCGGCTCGTGGAGGGGCCGCGCCGATGAAGTGGTTGTTGCCCGTCGCACTCTGCATCTCCGCCTGCAAGCCGAAGGAAGTGCCGTTCCAGCCACCGCCGAAGGAAGACGCGGGCGCGAGGCCGATCGACGCCGCGCTGCCGCCGGACGCGCCGGCCGACCACGCGCCCACCACCGCGACGAAGATCGTCGTCGGCGATCACACGAGCTGCGCTCTGATGACCGACGCGACGCTGCGCTGCTGGGGACGCAATGGCGCCGGCCAGCTCGGCATCGGCACGCGCGCGGATGCGGCGACCCCGGTCATGCCGAACCTGCACGGGGTCAAGGACATCGTGCGCGCCTTTATGGTCCGGCGGCTATAGCGCCCGACCGCCCCCCACGCCGACCCGCCGCAAGGGCGAGGGCCGCGCCCCCCGCCCACCAGCCGACCACGAACGTCGCGGGCGCGATC
>DAIRFU010000701.1:0-1237 GCA_036794935.1 Kofleriaceae bacterium
TCGTCGCCGGCTCGGGGAACTTCGTCGCGCTCCAGTCGAACGTGTTGACGCCGGTCGCGTACGGCCGATCGAACCAGATGCCGCTGGTCGCCAGGTCGCGGCTGCGGATCTGCTGGATATCGTCGATCACCTGCGCCTGGCTCGCGTGCTCGTTGCGCCAGAGCAGCGGGCCGTACGCCCACGTCGCGGGCAGGCCGGGGAACCCGGCGACCTCGTAGTAGGGCCGGTAGATGTCGAGCGGCTCGTCGGCGGAGAACAGGTGCAGCTCGAGGCCGCGCGCGCTGTCGTCTGCGGTGCCGAACGTGACATCGACGAGCGTGTCGCTCTGCCGCGCGACGTCGAACACGCCAGGCCGGTCACTCGCGACGAACAGGCCCCAGCCGTGCGTGCCGACGAGGAGCGGCACCGGCACGTGGTTCTCGTTGTTGCTCGACTCGAGCGACGTGTCGACCTCGATCTGCATCGGCCGGAGCGTGCCGCGGTGCTCGATGCCGTCGCCCCACTCACCGAGCCCGTAGAACGCGTCGTCGGCGGACGCATCCGGACGCACGCGCAGGTACGCGACGTTCGGCGCGCTGGACGCGAACACCGCGCGGAACCCGCCGTCGGTCTCGGGCGTCAGCCGCAGCGTCGCCTCGCCGCCGGGCACGTCGAACGCGAGCTCGAGGTGCTGGTTGTCCGAGGCGACGACGTGGAAGCGCCCGCTCGCGTGCCACGCCAGCCCCTCGGGCTCGGTGGGCGAATCGACGAACAGCCAGTACGGATCGAAGCTCGCGCCGCTGTCGAGATCGTCGACGGTGCCGACCTGAAACGCGCCCGCGCCGAACGTCAGCAGCGTCGCGGTGCCACGCGTGAACACGAGCCTGTCGCCGTGCACCGCGAGCTCCGCGAGTCCGGACTGCAGCGGCAGCGCGGGAGCGTCGAGGTTATCACCGCACGCGGCGAGGACAGCCAGGGCGACGAGCGCGCGCACGGCTAGCCACGCTTTCGTCCGAAGAACGGCAGCCGGTGGCGCAGGCCGCGCAGCTTGTCCATCGCGCCGATCTGCTGACCCTGCGGCGGCGTCTCGACCTTGGGCGAGAGCTCGATGCGCGGCGTGTCGTCCGCGACGATCTGCGCGACCGGCGTCGCGCTCGACGGATCACCCGTGCGCGGCCCGAGGCCCATGCCCTGGCGCGCGTCGGAGACATTCTTCGCCAGCACGGTGTGGAGATCCTTGCGCAGCTGCACCTTCTTG
>DAIRFU010000701.1:1247-3712 GCA_036794935.1 Kofleriaceae bacterium
TGAGCGTGGTGCCGATCTGACGCGCCATCTCGCGCGTCGACGGGAACCGCTGTTCGATGCCGGCCGACAGCGCGCGGTGGATGATCTGGACGAACGGTGCGGGCACGTCGGGGCGCAGCGGGCGCAGCGGCTGGACCATGCACTCGCGCAGGCGCGTGTACGTCTCGTAATCGGTCGAGCCCTCGAACAGCTTGCGGCCGACGAGCGCCTCCCACAGCACCGAGCCGCACGCGAACTGATCGCTCGCCGGCACCGGCCGGCCACCGCCGACGATCTCGGGCGCGAGATACGACATCTTGCCCTTCACGATGCCGGGCTCGGTCGTCTCGTGCGAGCGATCGGGCGCGAGCCCGAGGCCGAAGTCGATGAGCTTCACCATGCCGCGGTTGGTGAGCAGCACGTTGTGCGGAGACACGTCGCGGTGGACGACCGGCATCGGCGTGCCGTCGGGGGCGGTGCGCTCGTGCGCGGCGGCGAGGCCGCGAAGAATTCCGACCGCGACAGCTGCGACCAGCTCCCACCGCGTCTGTTCGTTGCGGCCGACGTGCCACCGGATCCAGGTGCCGAGATCGACGCCGTCGATCCACTCGAGCACCATGTAGTAGTTGCCACGATCGTGGACGAAGTCGTGAACCTCGGCGACGTTCGGAGACTGCAGCGTCGATCCGAGGCGCGCCTCCTCGACGAACATCGAGACGTAGGGCGGTTGCGCTGCGAGATTCTGGTGCATCTGTTTGACCGCGACGTCACGGACAAATCCCCAGTCACCGCGCACGCGCCCACGCCACACATCGGCCATGCCACCCCGGCCAGCAATTTCGATGAGCTCGTAACGTCCGCCGACGATCAGCCCTGGTCGTGGCTCTTCGGCCATGGAAGGGCACATCTTCGCACAAGCGAGCGAAACAGTCCTCGACGACGACGTCGAATGGTACTCTCGTCTGCCATGGAGCCTAGCCCGGGTTTGACCCGGTTCAGCGAGGTGGTGGGACGGGAGGACTTCGCGCTGGACCACGCAGCACTGATGATCGGAGCGTGGGACTACCCCGCACGTGATCTCGAGGCCTATCGCGAGATGCTCGACGGCATCGCCGATCGCGTCGCGCCCGATGTCGAGCGCGCCACCAACGGTATCGGCCGCGCGCGTGCCATCAGCGACTGGCTGTTCGATCGGCTGGGCTATTGCGGCAACCCGGACGACTACTACGATCCGCGCAACAGCTTCCTGTGCGAGGTGATCGATCGCCGCGTCGGGATCCCGATCTCGCTGTCGGTGCTCTACCTCGAGGTCTCGCGCCGCGTCGGCGTGCTCGCGCAAGGTGTCAACTTCCCCGGTCACTTCCTCGTGCGCGTCGCGATCGAGGACGCGTGGCTGTTCCTCGATCCGTACAGCCGCGGCCGCGTGCTGACGCCGGCCGACCTGGAGCAGCTCCTGCGCAAGACGACGACGCCGAATGCGGTCCTCGAGCCGAGCGTGATCGCGGCCGCGAGCAAGCGCCAGATCGTCGCACGGATGCTCGTCAATCTCGCAGGCATCTACGGTCGCAACGGCGATCTGCCGCGCTCGCTCGACGTCCTCGAGCGCCTCGCGGTGCTCGAACCCTCGAATCCGCGCATTGCTCGGGATCTGGCACAGCTCCGCGAGCGAGTCGTCGCGCTGAATTGAGGTCGCGCGCGGCCGCCGCGCTATAGTGCCGGCGATGCCAGACGAGCCCTTCAGCGCGGGTTCCGTTGCACGCCAGCTCGACTACTGCACGTTCTGCCCGAAGATGTGCCGGCACGCGTGCCCGGTGTCGACGGCGAGCGGACGCGAGACGTACATCCCGCGCGAGAAGATGGATCGCCTGAACCAGCTGCGGCTCGGTCGCAGTCCGTGGACCGCCGAGTCCACCGATCCGCTGTGGGCGTGCACCGGCTGCCGTCACTGCACGATGTACTGCGATCACGGCAACGAGCCCGGGCTCGTGCTGCTCACCGGCCGCGCCGCCGCCGTCGATCACGGCGTCCCGCACCCGGCGCTCGCCGGCTACAGCGAGCGCTTCCGCGCGCGCGAGCAACGGCTGTCCGCACAGCTCGCCACCGCGTTTCCCGATCAGCTCGCGAGCGAGGGCGACATCGGCTTCTGGCCCGGCTGCGACGCGATCGACAAGAGCACCGGTGACATCGCCGCCGCGCTCGCGCTGTTCGAGCGCACCGGCGCCGACGTCAAGCTCGTCGAGGCGCCGCAGGCGTGCGCCGGCTATCCGCTGCTCGCCGCCGGCCACCGCGATCTGTTCCGCTGGCACGCCGGCCGGGTCGCCGCGTCGATGCGCGGCTTCCGCAAGATCGCGATCAACTGCTCGGCGTGCCTCTACGCGATCCGCGCGCAGTACGCGGCCGAGGGCGTCACGGTGCGCGCCGAGGTCGTCTCGCTCGCCGAGCTGCTCGCGCCCGCCGCGAACAGCCTCGCGAGTCCGTTGCAGCGC
>DAIRFU010000122.1:0-13351 GCA_036794935.1 Kofleriaceae bacterium
CGACACCCTGCCGGTCGCGATCGCGTGCGACATGGTCGTGGCCGATCGCGGCCGTCTCCAGCTCGCGGATCGCGACGGTGCCGTCGTGTTCTTGCCCGACGACGACGAGGCCGCCGACCGGCTCGCGTCGGCCCTGGCCGGCGTCGAGCTCGAGGTGGTGATCGGCGATCTCGGCCTCGACGGCGCGCTGCCGACGCTGACCCCGCTGGCGATCGTCGTCAGCGGCCGCGGCGGGCGCGAGCTGCGCTCGATCGGCACCGGGGTGACGCGACCGGCATCGCGCAAGGTGCGGGTCGCCGAGGCGGGTCCGCGCCGCAAGTCGAACTGGGCGTTCACCGCGCGCGAGCTGGAGCTCTCGACGGCGGCGATCGCGCTCGGCGAGATTCGCGAGGAGCTCGCGGATCTCGTGTTCACCGGCCTGACGTCGGTCACGCCACGCCGGGTCGAGCCACTGGCCGTGCGACTCGGCGAGCTCGGGCTCGCGAAGCAGGCCGACCTGCTCCGGCAGACCGCGGCGAAGCCAGATCCGGCGGAGCGCCTCGACGATATCGTCAAGCTGCACCAGGTGCTCGCGATCGCGCTCGCGCGGCTCACCGGCGCGGCGCAGATCGATCGCGACCGCCTCGCGGCCTCACCGATGTTCGCGAGCGTCTACGTGCGCAAGGAGGCCGAGCTGCTGGCGCCGCTCGAGATCGCGCGCAAGCTCGGGCGCGGTGAGGTCAACCGGTTCGAGGCGGCCGCGCTGATGGGCCGCTACTACGAGACGCTGCCGCCGGAGTCGCTCGTCGACCAGGTGTTCCCGACCTGGGCCGACGGCGCGGCGTCGCCGTACGTCGCGGTCGCGGCGCGGGTACGTCCCGAGGCGGCGCTCGCAGCGGCACGCGGCCTGTTGCTCGTCGCTCCCGAGGACAGCGGCGGCGTGCAGCGAGTCCGCCGCACGCGCAACCCTCGGATGGCGTCGATCACGGCACTGCGCGTGCTCGAGGCGATCGGCGGCGACGAGGCGCGCGCGATCCTGCGTGCCGTCGCGAACGCCCACCCCGATCACACGCTGCGCAACATGGCCCGCGCGGCGATGGGCCGGCTGGCCGGCGTGCCGCTGGCCGACGACGGCAGGGCGATCGACCTGCGCGCGGCGCTGTTCAACGCGCACACGAAGGAGGAGCGCGCGCGCGCGGCGGAGCGGCTCGCCGATGCCGGTGACGTCGGCGCGACCCCGCTGCTCCGGCTCAGCTTCGCCGGCGACATCTCGGGCGAGGTGCGCGATGCCGCCGGGCGCGCGCTCGGCCGGCTCGCGGATGCGGAGAGCGTCGACACGTTCTGCATCGCCCTGGCGCAGCGCGACCAGGACCACGATCGCGCGAAGACCGCGGCGTACGCGCTCGGCTATCTCGGCGATATCCGCGGCCTCGATGCGCTGATCGCCGCGTACGAGGCGGCGTGGCTGCCGAGCGTCGTCGCGGAGGCGATCGCCGCGATCGGTCCGGCGGCGATCCCGGCGCTGCTCGAGCTCGTCGAGCAACGGCCGGCGCTGCTCAAGCGAACGAGCGCGAGCACCGTGTTCGACGAGCTGCGCGCCGAGGCGTTGCTGCCCGCGCTGATCGAACGCGTCGAGACGATCGCGAAGGCCGAGGACTTCGTGCCGCGCGCGACCGCGCTCATGGACATGGTGAAGGGCCGCTCGCCACTCGATCGCCAGCTCGGCGCGAAGATCCTCGAGCTGCGCCCCGATCTGATCGAACGGGCGGCCGGCCGCGAGGCACGTGCGCTCGCACGCAAGGCCGGCGCGACGCCACGCTGAGGGTCGGCTCAGCCCGGCTTCCGGTCGGCGCGCGGCGCGACATAGATGCCGGCGAGGCGGGTGACCCACGGCACGAACGCGACGAGCCAGCCGATCGCGGCGACCGCGAACCAGGCGTAGGCATCCGGCGCGAGCTCGCCGACGATCCGCACCACGGTGACGAGCTGCAGCGCGACGAACGTGAACCACGCGACCCGCGGCATCACGAGTGGCCGGCCGGAGTGCCCCTGGGAGACGCGCGTCACCATCGCGATCAGCACGCTGCCGAAAAAGCCGACGAACAGCGCGTGCGCCGGCGCGCGGCCGAGCACGTGCACGCCTTGCGCGGCGAACGCGATGCCATCGGCCGCGTAGAGGGCCATCGCGATCGGCAGCCACGCGAGGCCGAGGAACAGCACGGTGAGCAGGCCGGGCTTGTCGCCGCGCGGCCACCACCGCCAGCACGCGACCGTCATCAGCGCGAACAGCGCGAGATCGGGCAGCCACGTCCACGCCGGCGCGCCGCCGAGATCGACCGCGAGGTGGACGAGCGTGGCGGCCCAGAATGCAGCGAGCAGCCACAGCGGGCGCCATGGTCGATAGCCCTCGACGACGTTGCCCGCGAAGAACGGAAACATCCGGTGGGCGATGGTGACGTAGACCGGCAGCAGCAGGCCAAACGTGCCGAGCTTGATCGAGATCGGTACCCACGTCATCGGCGCGAGGCCGACGACGAATGCCCCGAACGTGAGGAGCCCGACGAAGCCGATCACGAGCGCGGCCACGCAGGAGCGCGCGTGCCAGGTCGTGCCCTCCTCGCGCCACAGCATCGGTACGAGTGCCGAGAGCGCGGCGGTCCAGCCGACGATCGTCAGCGCGATGCCGATGACGATCAGCGTGTGCGAGCCGAGCGCGCCGGCGAGCGTCGCGAGCTGCCCGGTGATCAGCGCGACCCCCACGGGCACGTAGCGCCAGCGCGCGATGTCGGGCTGCTTCGTCCACCTCGGGAACGTGGTGAGCAGGAACCCGAACATGAACGCGGGCAGCATCTGGTACTGCATCACGAACGCGTGCAGCCAGCCCGGATACACCGACGGATAATCCTGCGTCAGCGCGCCCGGCCAGCGCACCCCGACGAGCCAGGCCGCCCACCAGGCCATCGCGAGCAGCACGTTCGTCGCGCCCGCGAAGAACATGAGCCGGTGCGGAGCGGCCGCGAGCCAGCGCGGCGAGCGCCCGAGGGGTGCGGGCTCGGCCGTGCGGACCGCTGCGTCATCCATGACTCGGTGATACGCCGGGCTTGCGCGCGCGGCAATCCTCTCGAAACCGAGGCGGATTGCCGCAGGCGGCGCGAGCACGCCAACACCGGCGCACGATTTGCAGCCGGTTGGCCCAGGAGATCGCGATGAAGGAAAACGTCGGACGGATCGATCGGATCGCTCGCTTCATCGTCGGCCCCGCGGCCGTCGCGGCGGGCTACACGTGGCTCGAGGGTCGTACGGGCAGCCTGCCGGGACTGGCGGCGATGCTCGCCGGCGCGCTGATCGCCGAGACCGCGATCACTCGCGTGTGTCCGCTCAACGCGCTGCTCGGGATCGATACGCGCTCGAAGCGCGAGCGCGAGCGCGATCTGCAAGACTTGCTGGCGCCGACGGTCGAGCGCACGTACGAGCGAACCTCGTCCGGACGCATGATCCCGGTCACCCGACTCGGCTGAGGTGCTCGAGTCGCTGACCAGCTTTCGAGATTCGCGGGCGGTTCGGCGGTAGCGTCCTGGCATGACCGCTCACCCCCAGTACGATCAGCTCACCGCCGCGTTCGAGCGCATCTATCGCTTCGAGCACCTGCAGGCGATCACGATGTGGGACCACGCGACGTACATGCCGCCCGGCGGCAACGATGCGCGGTCGGCGGCACTCGGCGAGCTGGCAGCGCTGATCCATCGGCTGCGCACCGCGGCCGAGATCGGCCCGCAGCTCGCCGCGGCCGCCCGCGAGCCGATCGACGACGTCGGGCGCGCGAACCTGCGCGAGATGCAGCGCACGTGGCGCAACGCGACCGCGCTGCCCGAGGAGCTCGTGCACGCGTCGACGATGGCGGGCGCCCGCTGCGAGCACGCGTGGCGGACGCAGCGGCCGGCGAACGACTGGGCCGGGTTTCTGCCGAACTTGCGCGAGGTCGTGCGGCTGACGCGCGAGCAGGCGGCACTGCTGTCGGAGCGGCTCGGGGTCTCGAAGTACGACGCGCTGATGGATCGATTCGAGCCCGGCATGACGAGCGCCGAGGTCGATCGGCTGTTCGGCGCCGTCAAGACGTGGCTGCCCGGCCTGATCCAGCAGGTGCGCGAGCGCCAGGCGAGCGACCGCGTGATCGAGGCCAAGGGCCCGTTCCCGATCGCGACGCAGAAGGCGCTGTGCGAGCGCGTGATGAAGCTCTTGCAGTTCGACTTCGCCCGTGGCCGCCTCGACGTCAGCACGCATCCGTTCTCCGGCGGCGTGCCCGAGGACGTGCGGCTGACCACGCGTTACCGCGAGGACGAGTTCGAGCAGAGCCTGATGGGCACGATCCACGAGACCGGACACGGCCGTTACGAGCAGGGCAGGCCGCGTGATCTGCTCGGCCAGCCGATCTCCGAGGCGCGGTCGATGGCGCTCCACGAGAGCCAGAGCCTGTCGTTCGAGATGCAGCTCGGCCGCAGCCGCGCATTCATGGACCTGCTCGCGCCGCTGCTCGTCGAGTACTTCGGCGCGCAGCCCGCGTTCGAGCCCGAGAATCTGTTCAAGCTCTACACGCGGGTGCAGCCCGGGCTCATTCGCGTCGACGCCGACGAGGTCACGTACCCCGCGCACGTGATCCTGCGCTACGAGATCGAGCGGCCGCTGATCGAGGGCGAGATCGAGGCCGCCGATATCCCCGCGCTGTGGGACGAGAAGATGCAGCAGCTGCTCGGCATCGACACGCGCGGCAACTACAAGGATGGCCCGATGCAGGACATCCACTGGACCGACGGCGCATACGGGTACTTCCCCTGCTACACGCTGGGCGCGATGTACGCGGCACAGTGGTTCGCGACGCTACGGCGCACGCGCCCCGCGCTCGATGCGGAGGTCTCGCGCGGCGAGCTCGCGGGCATCTTCGACTGGCTGCGCATCAACATCTGGCAGCAGGCGAGCCGCTTCGAGACCGGCGAGCTGACGCGGCGCGCGAGCGGCGGACCGCTCGATCCGGCGCACCTGCGCGCCCACCTCGAGGCGCGCTACCTCGGCTAGGTTTTTTGCCCCCGGCGGCGCGGCCCCGTACCATTTTTTTCGTGAACTTGCTCGATGCCCGCCGGCGCGCTCCACGCATCCCTGTTGATGGTCTGTGTGGCGTCGTCACCGACCACGACCTGCATCACGCGTCGATGAGTGACCTGTCGACGCTGGGCCTCCGGCTCGAGCGGCCCTTCGATCCGAAGTCCGCGCGGCCAATCGTGCAGCTCGAGATCGAGCTGCCCGGCCTCGACGAGGTCGTGTGGGCGAGCGCCGTCGTCACTCACGCGTACCTGACGCCGATGCCGGGGCGTACGGCCGACGGCCAGCCACGCTTCTGGTGCCGCGCCGGGCTGCGCATCGCCGACGCGTGCGGGCGCGAGCGGCGGATGCTGCGCGACTACGTGGTGGAGAGCTTGATCGCGCGCCGCAGCGCCGCGTGAGCGGTCGCACTACCGCTTGATGCCGACGACGAGGCCATCGGGCGTCGGCGCGCACACCGAGTCGCACGTCCTCGCGACGAGCTCGTGGAACGCACGCATCGCCCGCGCGTCGTCCTTGTCCTCCATCAGCTCGCCGAACAGGTAGGCGTTGTCGCCGATCACGAGGCCGCCGGGGCGCAGGTTCTCGAGTGCCCACCGGCCATACCGATCGTAGTTGACCTTGTCGGCATCGATGAAGACCGTGTCGAACGGCCCTTCGTCGACGAGCCTCGGCAGGATGTCGAGCGCGGACCCGCGCATCACCGTGACGGTCCCGGCCAGCTTCGCGGCCGCGAGGTTCGCGCGCGCGAGCTCGGCGTGGCGCGGCTCGTACTCGATCGTCCACAGGTGACCGCCCGGTGCGAGCCCGCGCGCGATGTGGATCGCCGAGTAGCCGACGAGCGTGCCGATCTCGACCGCCTTTTGCGCACCGGCCAGCCGCACCAGCATGTAGATGAGACGCCCGTCGCTCTGGCCGACCTGGATCGCCGGCACGCCGTCGGGCACCGCGAACGCCCGCGCGAGTGCGGCGTCGTGTCCGCCGTGGGTCTCGTTGACGAAGTCGAGGATCTCGGGGCTCGTGTAGCGCGTTCCCGCGCGTGAATCGTTGTCCGCCATGCCGCGATGTAGCGCCGAGCGCCGGGCGCGGGAGTAACTCTCGTGCGCGCCTCACCGGTCTGAACCTGCCGGCGAGTCAGTCATCGATCGAGCAGCACGCGTGCGTTACGTACGAGTGTCGTGCGGGCGCGCGGGAGCGACCCCTCACCGGTGCGCCCGCAGGCGCGTTCGGAGCGCACTGCTAGGGTCGTTCATTCGTCAACGGCTCAGGAGAACAGCTGTGATTGGAAACGTTGCCGTACGTACCGTCGACAAGAACAGGCTCCACCGCGAGCTGCAGGAGCTGAACGTGTCGCGGCTCGAACCAACGCTCGCGCGACACACGACGCCGGAGCTGCTCGCGATCGAGCGCGAGCGCCGCTTGCTGGAGAACGATTATCTCGATGCGTGCCGCGCGGCCGTCGTCGATCGAGCGCGCGGGGCGCCGCGCGATGCCGCCGGCTTCGTCGCGTGGTTCGAGGCGCTGCGCGATGAGGGGCCGGGCCAGCACGACCCGCTATTTCCGTGGCTCGAGCACGAGGCATCGCTTCCGGAGCTGCGCTGGTTCTTGCGCCAGGAGATCGCCGGCGAGGCCGGTTTCGACGACCTCGTCGCGCTGACCCAGATCCGGATGCCGCAGCAGCCCAAGCTCGAGCTCGCGCGCAACTACTGGGACGAGATGGAGCGTGGCATCGCCGGGGCGATGCACGGCCCGATGCTCGCCCGCCTCGCCGACGCACTCGGGCTCGACCGCACCGTAGATCCCGTCCCCGAGTCGATCGCCCTCAGCAACCTGCTCGCCGGCCTCGCGTTCAATCGCCACTACGCGTTCCACGCGATCGGCGCGCTCGGGGTGGTCGAGCTCACCGCCCCCGATCGGACGCGCAGCGTGAACCTCGGTCTCAAGCGCCTCGGCGTCCACGCTCGCGATCGCCAGTACTACGCACTCCACGCGACCCTCGATCTCGTGCACTCGCGGGCATGGAACCGCGAGGTCCTCGCGCCGCTCGTCGACGACAACCCGCAGCGAGCGGCCGCGATCGCGGAGGGCGCGCTGATGCGCCTGTCCGCGGGGGAGCAGTGCTTCGCGCGCTATCGGCGCGAGCTCGGAGTCTTCGCGTGAACGCCCTCGACGTGTGGTCGCGCGCGCGCACCGATGCCGCCCGCAGCTCGGGCGTACACGAGGTCGCGGCACTCGCCCGGCCGGCACTCGCGATCAGCGCGCTCGGGTGTACCGACCACCACGCCGGCGAGGCGTGCCGCTATCAGGTCGCGTGGTCGATCAACCCGCACATGGCGATCGGTGCCGTCGAACTATCGCAGGCCGCGGTGGAGCACGCCGCGTTCGCGGCCGCGCTGGAGGCCACCGGCGCGCTCCTGATGCGGCTGCCGTTCGTGCACGGCGCGTACGACTCGGTGTTCGTCAAGGATCCGGCGCTGCTCCTGATGCGCCACGGCCGGCGACGTGCACTGCTCGCGCGCTTCCGTCACCGCGAGCGCGGCCCCGAGCGCCTCGCACGCGCGCACGCGTACGCGCGACACGGCTACGAGATCGTCGGCGACGATCACGGCCCGCACTGGGAGGGTGGCGACGTCGTGATGCTGCCCTCGGGGGCGGGCCTGCTGCTCGGGCACGGGTTTCGCACGGACCGGGCGGCGAGTGACTGGCTCGAGCGCCACGCGAACGTTCCGGTCTGGCCGCTCGAGCTGTGCGACCCGCGCCTCTATCACCTCGACATGGCGGTCGCGATGCTCCCGGATGGCACCGCGCTCGTGTGTCCGCGGGCACTCACGCCGCACGCGCTGCGCACGCTCGAGCAGGTCCCGGGGGTGCGCCGCCTGATCGAGGTCGGCGAGGCGAGCGCGCTCGGCTTCGCGCTCAACCTCGTCGCGCTCGGCACCACGATCGTGCTCGGCGCTCACGACCGCGAGGTCGAGGCCACCGTGCGCGCGCTCGGCTACCGCTGCGTCGTCGTTCCGCTGCGTCAGTTTCATCTCGCCGGCGGCAGCGCGGCATGCCTCGTCGCGGCCGTTCACCACGCACCGCTCGACTGATCGAGCACTCCCCCACACGAGGTCACATGGACGTCTACGGCTCGCTATTTCGACTCGCGCTGTTCCCGGTATGGGAACGCCACGTGCGCCGGCGCCCCGTCGTCGAGCGGCTGCGCGATCTGCGGCGCACGCAGTACCTCTCGCTCGACGCACTGCACGCGCTGCAGTCGGCGGCGCTGACCCGGCTCGTCGAGCATGCGTACGAGCACGTGCCGGCGTATCGCCAGCGGTTCGCCGCACTCGGTCTCACGCCCGCGGACATCCGAGCGCCCGTGGACCTGCCGAAGCTCGGCATCGTGCGCCGCGCCGATCTGCGCGCCTACGGGTCGACGCGCGCATCCACCGCGCCGCCCTTCGCGACGATCCGCAAGCAGACGAGCGGCACGACCGGCGAGCCGCTGCTGTTCGGCTTCGAGCCGGATAGCGAGCACTGGCGGCGCGCGGTGCGCTATCGCGGCTACGAGTGGGCCGGCTATCGGCCCGGCGATCGCGCGTTGCACTTCTGGGGCGCGCCGATGCCGACACGGCCTCGCCTCACCACGCGGCTCAAGGTCGCCCTCGATCGCGGCCTCCACCGCGACCACTACATCCACTGCGCGGTGATGAGCGAGCCGCACCTGAACGACGTCGTGTCCGCGATCCGCAGCCTGCAGCCGGCCGCGCTCGTGTGCTACTCGCAGGCCGGCGCCGAGCTCGCCCGGCACATCACGCGTCATGGGCTGCGGACGTGGCCCGCGATCCCGACGATCTGCGGTGCCGAGCGGGTCTCGCCGCGCGATCGCGCGGACCTCGAGGACGCGTTCGGCCCGGTGTTCGACGTCTACGGCTGCCGCGAGGTGATGATGATCGCCGGCGAGTGCGAGGCGCACGACGGCCTCCACGTGTCCATGGAGAACCTGATCGTCGAGGTCGTCGTCACCGAGGACGGGCACGAGCGGCCCGCCCGCGAGGGCGAGACCGGGGAGGTCGTGCTGACCGATCTGCACAACCTCGGGATGCCGTTCATCCGCTACGCGAACGGCGATGTCGCGACCGCCGGGCCGACGCAGCGCTGCGCGTGCGGGCGTGCGCTGCCGCGAATTCGCGCCATCCAGGGCCGGAGCTCCGAGACCCTGCACGATCGGGACGGGGCTGCGGTCAGCGGCATCGCGCTCAGCTACGCGCTCTACGACGTGTCGTCGGCGGTGCGCCAGTTCCAGGTCGTCCAGCACCGCGACCGGTCCGTCACCGTGCGGCTCGTCCAGCTCGAGCCGCTGCCGGCCACCGCGCTCGAGCAGATCCAGCGCAACATCGGGCAGCTACTCGCGGGCATCGAGGTGCGCGTCGAGATCGTGGGCGATCTGCCGCGCGGTCCGGCGGGCAAGCACCACGTCGTCGTCGTCGAGCGCTGACTCAGGCGCGCGGCGATGCGCCGGGCAGCGAATAGCAGTGCTGCTGATCCGGAATGCCTTTGAGCTGGACCAGGCCGATGTCGACGAGGTCGGCGGGCCGCGGCTGCAGCTGCTCGTAGACGGCCTCGGAGAGCAGCACCTCGCCATGCCGGCACCGCTGCTCGAGTCGTGCCGCGATGTTCACGCCGCGGCCGAGGACGGTGTAGTCGCTGCGGAGGCGGCCGCCAAACGATCCGACGGCGACGATGTCCTGGTGCACGCCGATCCGGAGAGCGAGCTGCGGTGCACCCTGCGTGGCGAGACCGCCGACGCGCTCGTGCCAGCTCCGCGCCAGCGCCAGGGCGCGCTCCGCCTGCTCGCGTGGCTCCATCGGCTCGGGCGCCCCGAGGATCGCCATCACTGCATCTCCGATGAACTTGTCGATGGTCGCGCCGTGCTCGAACGCGAGCTGGGCGGTGAGGTCGTAGAACCGCGCCATGAACCCGGCGAGCTCCTCGGGCGGCAGGCTCTCCGAGATCGGGGTGAACCCGATGACGTCGGCGAACAGCACGGTGACCGTGCGGCGCTCCGGTGGCGCGTTGAGCGGGTGGTCCCCGGACAGCACGCGCTCGACGTAGCGCGGCGGCAGGTGCCGGCACATCACCTCCTCGACGGCGAAGCGGTGCAACCGGCTCGCGATCCGCTGCGCCACGAACTCGCCGTAGCGCTGACGGCGCGCGCGCTCGACCGAGGCGACCGTGAAGATCGCCAGGAACGCGAGATAGAACCCGGTCGTCTCGATGCCCTCGAGCGGCTGGCCGGTGGCGCGCAGCTTCCAGGCGCAGCTGATGAAGAACAGCGTCAGGGTGCCGGTGTTGGTCGCGATCATCGCGCGCAGCGACATCGGGAACGCGCTGAGCGCGAGGCTGATCACGAGCACCATGCCGAGGACGTGCACCGATGCGAAGCCGCCGGCATCCGCCGCCGTCACGCCCGCGTAGATGCCACTCCACACGCCCGCGGCGATCGTCGCGTACTCGAGCGCGTGGCCGCGGCCTCGTCCCCGCGCCAGTACGTACGCGATCCCGACGAACAACACCTCCGACGAGCTGAGCAGCAGGTTCGGCGGGAACTCCGGCGAGACCAGCGGCGCGATCTCGCCGGCGATGATCATCACGAGGATGATCGGCGCCATCAGCCGCCAGCGCCGTGCGAGCTCGTCGTGTTCCCGGGCCACGAACGCGGCGACATCGTCCGAGCTCTCTCGCCTGAGCTCGTGCAGATCACGTGACCCCAGCGCGGAGTCGCCCGACACCATAGCTCCCAGCATCGCCCGCCGCCGGGCCGCTTTCAACCGGCCGGGGTCAGCGTGATCGCCGCGATCTCGCAGCTCGTGCCGACCCGCAGCGGCGGCCCCCAGAACCCGGTGCCCGCGCTGACGTACAGCCAGGTCGACTCGAAGCGCGCGAGCCCGGCGACCTTCGGATCGAAGAGGCGCGCGAGCCAGCCGAGCGGCAGGAGCTGGCCGCCGTGCGTGTGGCCGGAGAGCTGGAGATCGACGCCGGCCTGCATCGCGCGCGCGACCGTGCGCGGATGGTGCGCGAGCAGGACGATCGGCAGGCCGGGGGCACAACCGGCGACCGCGCGCGGCACGTCCTCGCCCGCCGACGAGTCGTCCACGCCGGCGAGCTCGAACGCGCCCGCGATGGTCACGTGCTCGTTGCGGAGCACGCGAATGCCGAGCGAGCGGATGTGCTCGAGCCACGGGGTGACGTTCCAGTAGTACTCGTGGTTGCCGGTGACGGCGTAGACGCCGTCGCGCGCGTGCAGGCCGCGCAGCGGCTCGATGTGCGGTCGCAGCTCGGCGAGCGGCCCATCGATGAGGTCGCCGGTGATGACGATCAGGTCGGGGCTCAGTGCATTGACGCGGCGGACCAGCTGCTCGGCGAACCGGCGGCCGATGACGGACCCGATGTGGACGTCGGTCAGCTGCACGATCGTGTACGAGGTGGCCGGCAGGTCGCGTAGTGCCACGCGCACGCGCCGCACGACGGGGCCGCGCGCGACGTTGAGCATGCCGCCGACGACCACCGCGCTCGAGAGTCCGAGCGCCACGAGTGCGGCGTGCTGCGCGCCCGCGCCGCAGGCGACCGCGATGTGCTCGACGGCGGCGCCGAGCAAGAAGTACGTCGCGAACCCGAACCAGATGTAGCCGGCGAGCAGCCAGGGCCGGCCCGCGTCGCGAGTCAGCCGGCGGCCGAACCGGAGCGTCAGCGGAAACGACGGCGCGAAGATCGCGACGAGCGCGGTGCCGAGCTGCCACCACGGCGAGGGCAGCGGGAGGATCAGGCGCCACCAGAAGTAGAGGTGTGCCGCGGAGAAGATCGCGATCGCGATCAGAAAGCGGCGTCGCACGATGCTACGTTCTTACCCGATCTGTCGTCGAGCCGCCGCCGTAGCGGCGAACGATCGCGAGCAGGTCCTCACCAAACCGCGCGATCCGGTTCGCGCCGAGCCCCGGGATGCGCGCGAGCGCGGCCAGCGAATCCGGCCGGACGCGGTCGATCCCCGTGATCACGGCGCGCTGGAACACCATGTACGCCTTCCAGCCGAGCTGGCGCGCCATCCGCTTGCGATAGCGATCGAGCTCGACCGTGATGCTGCTCGTCCGCGAACCGTCGCGGCCGCGACGCGCGTACATGGCGCGTGGCGCCTTCGCCGGGGCGGGCAGGGCGACCGTCGGATACTTGCGACCGCGCCGCACGAGCCGGCGCTCGCGGACCAGCTGCTCGATCGTCTCGACGATCGCCGGCTCGGAGCACGCGGCGAGCGCGCCGTGCTGCGGGAGCCGATCGAGGCCGTGCACGACGACCGGCTTGGCCTGGCTCCCGCGCAGCGCCTTGGCCAGGGTGCCCTTGCCGATCGCGCGGCCGTGGCTCGTGAGCGCCGCCATGATGATCTGCTGCTCCGCCGAGCCGAGAGCGCAGACCGCCGCGACCGCCGGGGCGTGCGCGCGGGCCGATTCGCGCGCGGGCTCGCGGCACGCGTCGCAACGGTCGCACGCGGCGTGATCGTCGATGCCCGTGAAGTGCGCGCACAGGATCTGCTGCCGGCATCGCCACGCGTTCGCGTACGCGGCGACCGCGGCGAGCGACTCCTCGAGCAGCCCGAGGCGCTTGCCGGTCGCACCGTTCTGCGCGATCCGCCGCTGCGTCATCAGATCGGCGGCGCCGAACAGCAGCAGGCACTCCGCCGGCTCGCCGTCGCGGCCCGCACGCCCGGCCTCCTGGTAGTACGCCTCGAGGCTGCCCGGCGCCTGGAAGTGGACGATGAGCCGGACGTCGGCGTAGTCGACGCCCATCCCGAACGCGTTCGTCGCGACCAGCACGCGCATCCGGCCGAGCGAGAACCCGGCCTGGGCGCGCTCCCTCGCCAGTGCCGTGCGTCCGGCGTGATAGTGCCCGGCCGCGAAGCCGGCCTGCTTCAGTCTGGCGGCGACGTCCTCCGCCTTCTTGCGCGTGCTGCAGTACACGATCGCGCGTCCGGTCCCGGTGCGCTGGCGCAGGCCCGCGCGCTCGAGCGCCTCGATGGTCGCGGTGATGCGCGCCTCGTCGCCTCCGTGCCCCGCCGCGATCTGCGCGACCTCGAATGCGAGGTTCGGCCGGCGAAAGTCGCCGCGGACGAGCGTCGGTGTACGCAGCTCGAGCGCGCTCGCGATCTCGCCCATCACGCGCGGCGTCGCGGTCGCGGTCAGCGCGATCACCGGGGCGTCGGGCGCCACCTCGCGCAGCTCGGCGAGTCGCATGTACTCGGGGC
>DAIRFU010000702.1:0-3703 GCA_036794935.1 Kofleriaceae bacterium
CGAGGGCTGCGCGTCGATCCTGTGGCGCGACCCGGCGAAGATCAGCGAGGCGGCGACGCAGCTCAAGCTGACCGCGCCCGATCTGGTCCAGCTCGGCATCTGCGACGAGATCATCCCGGAGGCCGACGGTGGCGCGCACCGCAACTCGGCGCAGACCGCCGCCAAGCTGCGCATCGCGCTCAAGAAGCACCTACGCGAGCTCGTCGAGCTGCCGCCCGCCGAGCTGATCGAGCGCCGCTACCAGAAGTTCCGCAAGATGGGCGCGTTCGTCGAGGCGCCGTCCTAGGGCCATGTATTACGAGCTCGCGCTGATCTCGGTGTTGATCGCGGGCGGGTACTGGGGCTGGTACTTCGTTCGACACGTGCCGACGCGCATCTACGGCCTGCTCCTCGTCGGCGCGGCCGTCCTCTCGGGCCTCGGCCTCATCGGTCAGCGCACCGATCACGCGGAGCTCGGTGTGCCCGGTGCGATCGGGGCCGGCGCCGGCCTGTGCCTGCTCGTGCTCGCGCCGCTCGCGCGCGGCCTGGCGCGCCGGCTCGCCGCGGCCGAACGCTTCGGCGCCGCGATCAAGCTGCTCGATGTCGCCGAGGTGCTCGCGCCGGGCTCGGGCGTGCCCGACGACAAGGCACTCGTGTTCGCGATGCGCGAGATCCGCGACGGCAACATCGAGCAGACCGTCGATGCACTGACCGCGGCCAAGCAGCGCATGCCGGCGGAGGCGCACCAGGCGATCGACGAGCGCGTCGCGATGCTCTACCTCGCGGCGTATCGCTGGGACGAGGCCATCGCGTACGCCGAGGAGCACCTGTTCGGCGCGATCCCGGCCGGGCCGACCGGCGAGCATGGCGGCTCGCAGATCGCGCTGCGCCGCGCGCTCGGTATCGCGCCGCCGGTGTGGGTCGAGCTGCTCGGCGCGTACGGCTACAAGGGCGACCTCGATCAGGCGGCGCGCATGCTCGCCCGCCTCGAGGAGGTGTGCGCGGGCCGCAGCGACGCCGGCATCTGGCTGCACCGCGGGCGGCTGATGTTCCTCGCGCTCGCCGGTCGCGTCGATGCGGTCCACGCGATGGTCCAGCCGCGACGCTCGCGGCACATGAAGCCGTCGGCCCGCCAGTACTGGGTCGCGGTCGCGCACGAGCGGCACGGTGCAGTCGCCGCCGCCGAGGCCGCGTACACGAAGGCACGCGCGCGCACGCGAGGCCGTCCGCGGGTGCTCATCGATCAGGCGCTCGAGCGGCTGTCGCACGCCAGGCCCGCCGACCTCGGGCCGGCCGCGAGCGAGGTGGTCGCGCAGGTCGAGGCGGCGCCGGTACCGATCGTCCCCGAGCGGCTGCGCCCGCGCGGTCCGATCGCGACGCGGATCCTCGTCACCGCGGTCATCGCGTGGGCCGCGGCGATCGCGTTTGTGCTCGACGGCTCCACGGACGTCGGCACGTTGATGCGCGGCGGCGCGATGGTGCGCGGGCTCGTCCACGGTGGTGAGTGGTGGCGCGTCGTCTCGTTCAGCTTCGTGCACCTCGGCGGGGTTCACCTGCTCGTCAACGTGATCGGCCTGTGGATCCTCGGCCGTCTCGTCGAGGAGCTGTTCGGGCCGTGGCGGACCGCGGCGATCTTCGCGTGTGCCGGCATCGGCGGCGCACTCGGCAGCCTGTTCGCGGTCCCGGCCGGCATCTCGGCCGGCGCGTCGGGGGCGATCTTCGGCCTGCTCGGCGCGCTGTTCGTCGAGCTCTCGCTGTACCGCCGCCACCATCGCGCCGCGTGGAGCCGCGGTGTGTGGGGCAGCCTCGTCGTGGTCGCGGTCGCCCAGATCGGTATCGGCTTCGTGTATCCGGTGATGGATCAGTGGGCGCACGGCGCCGGGCTCGCGTCCGGTGCGCTCGCCGGCCTCGTGCTGTCCCCGCACGCGCGGTGGACCCGGATCGCCGAGCACCTCGCGCGCGTGATCGCCGTCGCGTTCGCCGCGGCGACGATCGTGGCGGCTGTGTTCACCGCGCGCACGTCGATCGCCGATAGCCTCGCCGGTACGCCGCGCACGATCTACACGGTCGGCGGGCTGCACGTCACCGCACCGACGTCGTGGGTGACGTCCGAGGACGAGGTGTACGACCCGGATCTCTTCATCCTGCTCCAGGCGGACCGCGTGACCCAGGACGTGCCGCTCGCGACCGCGCTCGCGAGCAAGCTCGAGGCGGAGCCCCAGAGCGCGAGAGATCGCAAGTTCGATCAGGTCGAGCCGGCACCCGAGCCGCTGATCGTGTTGCCGCCGGGCTGGCAGGGGACCGAGCTGGTCGCCTCCGTCGAGGATCCGCTCGGTGGCCGCCAGCGCTACCGCGTCGCCGTCGCCGGCCGCACCGATCCGGCGGGCATCATCGTGGTCAGCTTCTACGCGCCCGAGACCGTCGCCCGCGCGGTGCCCGCGTTGTTCACGCAGGTCCTCGCGTCGGTGCAGTAAATTTTGCCGGGCCTTTCGTGCGGAGTACGCTCGGCCCGTGCTGCGCCTCGCCCTCGCTGCCGTGCTGCTCTCGATCGCCGCACCCGCGCACGCCGATGGCAAGCACGCCAGCTGCTACGACGAGCTCGAGTCACGGCACGTCGGCTTCAAGAAGACACACCGGCCGGGCATCGCGCAGGCCGTCGAGATCGTCGGCGCGCTCGGCGGCGTCGAGGTGACCGGCAGGACGCCGCTCGTCATCGACTGCTCGCTCGCGGTCTCGCTCGACGAGGCCGGCCGCTACATGCGTGCGCTCGGCATCGTCAAGGCGACGTTCGCGTCGGCCTACTCGCGGCGCAACGTGCGGTTCACGAACCACCCCTCCAAGCACAGCTACGGCCTCGCGATCGACGTCAGCGGGTTCTCCGGCCCGGACGTCGGCTCGATGCGCGTCACGCGGGACTTCGAGCAGGGCCTCGGCGATGCGATCGACTGCGTCGGCCGGCCGCTGACCCAGGCCGGCGCCGTGCTCAAGGTGCTGCAGTGTCAGCTGGTCCGCTCGGGCCTGTTCGATCTGGTGCTGTCACCTGACTACGACGACGCCCATCACGATCACTATCACCTTCAGGTGAAGCCGTGGCGCGAGCGCGCCGAGCTGCGCGCCTCGACGCCCGCGATCCACTGATCCGCAGCGCGACGAACAGCACGGCGAGCGACCACGCGAGCCAGATGATCGCCCAGGTCCACACCGCCCAGCTCTCGGTGGTGCCGAACGTGTGGAGCGCCATGTTGGTGGCATCGGACATGCCCGCCGCCTTGCCACCGACGACCTGCGAAGGCCGCAGGAGCACGCGGATGTCGAGCAGCGCGTTCACGCATGCCTGCACGGCGATGAAGTGCGCGCCGAGCACGCGCCAGCGGTCGGGCGCGATCAGGCCGCACAGCGCGACCCCCGCGCCGATCGCGGGGATCACCCACTGGCCGAACGTGTCGCCGTTCGGGGTCGGCGCGACCACCAGGATCGTGGTCATGACGAGCAGCCCCGCGAGCACGAGTAGCGCGCGGCGCGACGAGCGCGCATCCGGCGTGACGACGAGCAGCACCGCCCCCCACAGCGGCGTGCCCATGTACCCGGCAGCCGCGATGATCGCGGTCATGAACGAGCCCACCGACGTGTACGCGTACGCGAGGCCACTGGTGTCGCGATAGATCACGACGTGATCGAAGCCGGCGCCGGTCAGGATCATGGCGAGGCCGTGCGACAGCTCGTG
>DAIRFU010000123.1:0-13340 GCA_036794935.1 Kofleriaceae bacterium
GATGCCGTAGTCGATGCCGCGGCGCGGGTCGACGCGTCGGTGTCGGTCAGCGTCGAGATCTCCGCCTCGGTGACCGCGTCGGGCTCGGCGAACTAGCAGATGTCGCACATCGGCGCCGGGCACCTGACCCGGGCGAGCTAGCTCACCGATCTTACGTGTTTGCCGGCTTCGACGCTGCGCGCAAGATGATCCTGGATGTCCTCGACTCCCAGGCGCAGGGCCGACACGGCCCCCGCGGCGGCATTCACCGGGACCAGCCGCTTCGAGCTGCGTAGCGTCCTCGGCGAGGGCGGCATGGGCATCGTCTACGAGGCCTACGACCGCGACCGCCAGATGCCGGTCGCGCTCAAGACCCTGCGCTGGGTCGACGCGCGCTCGATCTTCGGGCTCAAGACCGAGTTCCGGGCGCGCGCCGACCTCGAGCACCGAAACCTCGTGCGACTCGGCGATCTGCACCGCGACGAGGGCCACTGGTTCTTCACGATGGAGCTCGTGCGCGGGCTCGACTTCTTGTCATGGGTGCGCGCGCCCGACCCGACCGAGGACGATGTGCAATGCGACGAGCGCCGCCTGCGTTCGGCGCTGCGCCAGCTCGCGACCGGGCTCGAGGCCCTGCACCACGCGGGCATGATCCACCGCGACCTCAAGCCGTCGAACGTGATGGTCACGCCGGACGGCCGCGTCGTGCTGCTCGACTTCGGCCTGATCGCCGACACGCGCGCGCAGCTCTCGGACTCGCAGGTCGTCGGCACCGCCGCGTACATGTCTCCCGAGCAGGCGATGTCCAGGCCGCCGGGCCCGGCCTCGGACTGGTACTCGGTCGGCGTGATGGTCTACCAGGCGCTGACCGGCCGGCTACCGATCGACGGCGCGCCGCTCGAGATCATGATGCGCAAGCAGCACCGCCGGCCACCTCGCCGGGTCGCCGGTGCCGCCGACGATCTGTCGCAGCTCTGCGTCGCGCTGCTCGCCGTCGATCCTGCCGCGCGCCCGACCGGTGCGGATGTCCTGCGCATCTTGTCGGCGCGCGAGGAGGAGAAGCCCGTCGAGTCGCCGTTCGTCGGGCGCGCCGCCGAGCTGGGCGTGCTCGAGCGCGCGCTCGCCGACGCTCACGCCGGCACCACGGCGGCGATCTCGATCGAGGGTGAGTCCGGCATCGGCAAGACGAAGCTCGTCCGTCACTTCGTCGACCAGGTCAGCGCACTCGACGACCCGCCATTCATCCTGGCCGGTCGCTGTCACGAGCGCGAGACACTGCCGTTCAAGGGCATCGACGGCATCGTCGACACCGTCGCGCGCACGCTCAACAAGATCGACGTCACCGAGGTCGTGCTGCCCGCCGCGACCGAGCTGTCCGCGCTCGCGCAGATGTTCCCGGTGCTGCTGCGCGTGGCCGCGATCGCGAAGCAAGCCGCGCCGCTGCCGCTCGATCTCGTCGAGCTACGGGCCCGTGCATTCCGCGGCCTGCGCAACCTCCTGCTCGCGCTCGCCGCGGTGAAGCCGCTGCTCGTCACGATCGACGACATCCAGTGGGCGGATGCGGACAGCCTCACGCTGCTCTCCGAGATCCTGCACCCGCCGGGCTCGCCGAAGCTGCTGCTCGTGCTCACGCGCCGCGAGGACACCCCACCGCCGGTGCTACCGATCCCGATCACGCGCCTGCACCTGTCGCCGCTCGACGATACCGAGGCGGCCGAGCTCGTCGCCCGCACGGCCCCGGAGCGCACGCTCGACCGAGAGGACCTGATCGCGGGTGCCGGCGGTCACCCGATGTTCTTGCGCGAGCTGCTCCGCCACGTCTCGCTGCTGCGCGGCACGCGCCTGGACGATGCCATCTGGGCGCGCATCTCGCGCATGGAGGTCTCGGCGCGCCGCATCCTCGAGCTGATCGCGATCGCGGGCCGGCCGCTGCCGCAGGGCATGGTCGCCGAGGTGCTCGAGATCGAGCCGCGCAGCGCCGCGAAGTGGTTCAGCGTGCTGCGCGCCGCCTCGCTCGTGCGCACCGGTGGCACGCGCGCCGCCGATCCGATCGAGCCCTACCACGACCGCGTGCGCGCCGCGGTGCAGGCGCGCATCGCGCCCGCTCGCCGGCGCCGCTATCACGAGCGGCTCGCCACCATGCTGCTGGCCGCGGGCTACGCCGAGCGCGATCCGTTGACCGTCGTCGAGCACCTCGAGGCCGCCGGCCGCCGCGAGCAGGCCGCCGCCCTCGCCCGCCGCAGCGTGCGACGCGCCGTCGATCAGCTCGCGTTCGAGCAGGTCGCCGCCCTCTGCTCCGCCGCGCTCCGACTCGGTAACGACGAGCTGCCGGCCGACGAGCGCCGCGCCCTGATCGTCCGCCGCGCCGGGTCGCTCGCGCTGGCCGGCCGCGGTGCCGAGGCTGCGCGCGACTACCTGGAGGCCGCGGTCGGCGCGCCCGACGACGAGGTGTTCCAGCACCGCCGCGCCGCCGCCGAGCAATTTCTCGTCTCCGGTCACATCACCGAAGGCATCGCGCTGCTCCGCGAGTGCATGGGCCAGGTCGGCGAGAAGTTCCCCGAGAGCGACACCGCGCGCCGCAAGCTGATCGGGAACATGGTGTGGCTGCGCATCCGTGGCACGAAGTACCGCGCGCGCCCCGCCAACAGCGGCCGGGTCCAGGATCAGCTCCGGCTCGACCTCTATCGCACCGCCGCGCTCGGGCTCAGCCTCGTCGATGCGGTCCCCGGCGCGCTGTGCCAGGCACGCGCCCTGCGCACCGCACTTCACCTGGGCGACCGCAAGCGGATCGCGTACGCCCTCGCGTACCACGCGATGTACTCGGCGGCGGCGGGTGAGGCGCACATCGGCTACGCGCGCCGGCTCGTCGCCCAGTCCCGCCAGATCGCCGAGACCGATCGCAACCCGTTCTTGCTCGGCTGGGCGCGCAGTGGCGAGGGCGTCGTCGACTACTTCGCGGGCAACTTCGAGCTCGCGGTCGGCGTGCTCACCGACGCCGAGGGGCAGCTGCGCGACGTCGGCAGCGTGCCCGAGCTCAACCACCTGCGCCTGTTCATCATGTTCGCGCTGCGCCGCCACGGCGACTTCGATCGCCTGCGCAGCCATTACCTCGAGTACGTGCGCGACGCCACGCGCCGCGGCGATCGCTACGCCCTCACGTCGTATCGCGGCTCCGCGAGCTCGGTCTGGCTCGCCGCCGATGATCCGGCGCGCGCACGCAGCGAGCTCGATGCCGTCCAGTGGAGCCCGCCCGAGCAGGGCTTGCACCTCCAGCACTGGTTCCTCGCGCGGGCACGCGTCGAGCTGGCACTCTACGAGACCGATCTGGAGGCTCTGCGCCGCGGCCGCGAGGAGATCACGACGTTCCTCTCGACCCCGCTCGCGCACGTCGAGGTCGTTCGCGCCGACACCGCGCTCGAGCTCGCGCGCATCGCGATCGTCGAGCGGGACCTGCCCGCGGCCCGCCGCGCGATCGTCCGGCTGCGCCGCGAGCGCGCCGTCTACCTGCGCGCGATGTGCATGCTCGTCGAGGCCGCCGCCGACGAGCTCGACGGCCGCCGCGACGAGGCGCGCGCCCACCTCGCGGACGCGACCGCGCTGTGCGAGGCCTCGCGCATGCAGGTCATCTCCGCCCTCGCCCGCCGCCGCACCGGCGAGCTGATGGGCGGCGACCTCGGCGAGCGCATCACCGCCGACGCCGACCTCGTGCTCCGCCGCCACGGCATCATCGAGCCGACGCGCTTCGCGCGCGCGTTCGCGACCTGGCCGGCCGCGCCTGGGTCCTAGCCGCCGAGCAGTACGCGCGCGAGCATCAGGCCGGACTGCCGCCGGCGACCGGCGCGGGGCTCGCCGCGCAGGCGGTGCACGTGCGCGCCCCGCAGCTGAGGCAGATCACGCGCGAGCACGTCGGGCAACGCATCACGCAATCGCCGCACAGCACGTGGTGCGCGTCGCACGGCGTGAGCGGGGCGCCGGCCCCGCAGTTCGAGCACACGTCCGTCGCGGAGATCGCCGGCGGAGTGGACGGCACCGCGGCCGCCAGATCGATGAAGAACTCGTCGCGATCGATCGGCACGCGATCGCGGTTCTCGTCGACCCACTGCGCGGCGCGCCCGTTGAGCGGGCTCTTCGTGTTGTAGCTCTGGTACGCGAGGATCTCACCGACCCGCTGGACGAGCAGATCGATCGATTCGCCGGCCGTCCAGTCGTCACCGATGCAGACCGCGTGCGGCGCGATGTTGGGATGGCACACCGGCGTCAGCATCCGGAACAGCGGCGCGTCACGCGGGTAGCCGCGCGGCATCGTGATCTCGAGCCGGTGCTCGTCGGCCGTCTCGATCGCCTCACCGCGCTCGCGCAGCGACTTGACCTTGATGACCAGCCGGTAGCGATCCGGCGGGTTGCCGGAGACACCCTCGATCTGGATTCTCGGGTGAAGGTGGGCGAGGCGGCGCAGGGCGTCGTAATCGGCCTTGAGCCGGCGCAACCGGACATTCTCCATCGCTAGCGCTCCTTCATGCGTTGCTGCAGCTCGTCGAGCTTGTCGAGGTTGTCGTGCTCGATCGCGTCCGCGAGCACGGCCATGGCGTCGGCCGGGAGGCTGATGCCTTGCGAGAACCCGGGCATGACCTTGACCCACGTGTTGAGGCCGATCAGCTGGCCGCGCGCGTCGAACAGGCCGCTGCCGCTGTCGCCCGGGATGAGCGGCAGATCGGTGACGAGCAGCGCGTACGTGCCCGCCGGCGAGTGATGCGGATCCTTGCGGAGCAGGTGGCCGCGGTGCACGAGCCAGCCATCGCGGTACGGGTTCGGCACGAACACCACATCGGCGCCGGGCTCGATCGGCTGGCCGGCGGGCGCGAAGCGCACCGGCTCGGGCGGGTTCTCGATCGCGAGCTCGACGACCGCGACGTCGATCGGCGGCGGTGCCGCCCAGCGCACGTACGCCCTGCCCGCGCGGCCGTCCGCGAGCTGGACCCAGACCGGCTGCGCGTCCTTCGGGTCGCGCCACGAACCGACGGCGGCGTACGGCATGGCGACGTGGCTGCAGGTGACGATCCAGGCGTGGGTCGCGTCGCCGCCGACGATCGCGCCGCTGCCGATCGCGAGGTTTCGCGCGTCTCCATCGCCGTCGGGCGCGAGCATGACCACCGTCGCCGACGCGATCTGCTCGACGTACGGCGACACGCCGAGCGGCTCGCGTGCGGGCATCGTCGAGAACCGGCCGCCGAACGTGCGCAGTCCCCACAGGGCGGTGCCGGCGAGCACGATCGCGGTCGCGCCGGCGATGATCGCGAGCGCGTGCGCGGCGATGATGCCGAGCCGGCGGAAGTGACGGCGCCGGCGCATGCGCACGAGCAGGATCACCCCGGCGAGCGTGCAGCCGATGCCGACCCACAGCGCACGCGCCGCGGCACCGTGCAGATCGTCGTACAGCGCGTCGAGGGGGCCGATCTCGCGCGGCGCGAGATGCGCGCGCAGCAGGACGACCGTGAACACCGCCGCGGCGAGCGAGAACCCGGCAGGCACCCACACCGCCACGCGACGCCACCACGGCTCGCGCGCCCCCTCGCGGCGGCGCACGGCCGCCTCGATGCTCGCGCGATCGACGACGAGCACGCCGGCACGGTTGGCGTCCTCCCACGCCCGCTGCGCCGCGCAGGTCGCGCAGACCTCTCCGGGCGAGAGCCGCGCCGGGCCGGCGACCTTGCACTGCGGGCACACCCGCGACATCACGGCCGGCGGCCCTTCGCCGCGCCGCCGCCGCCGCCACGGCCAGCGACGCCGCTCGCCTGGTTGGTCGTCCGTCACGCCCTAGCCTCCGAGGGCCACCGCCGCGATCAGGATCGTGTAGACGACACCCATGGCCGCGCTGCCGTAGCCCATCGCGAGGTACGTACCGCCCGCACCGGCGAGCTGCTTGCGCTTGGCGTACGCATAGATGCCGGCGATCGGCCCGAGCACGGGTGCGGTGACGCCGATCAGCGAGCCGATGAACAGCCAGATCAGCTTCGCGCGCGAGGACGCGAGCGCGGCCTGCTCGGTCTTCCACGCCGTGTAGTCCGCGGGCGTGATCGGATCGGCCCACGGGAACTTCGCGCCGCACGAGCACACGAGCAGGCTCGACGCGATGGGCAGCGCACACGCGGGGCACGGCTTGGTATCGCCCCAGCCCGCGCCGACGAGCACGGGCACCGGCGGCTTCTGCGCGACCGCCGCCTGCTTGCAGCCGTACGTGCCGCAGCCCCCGATCTCGGTCCAGCAGGACTGGTGATAGTCCTGCGTGCACTCCGGGCAGGACGTGGCGGCCTCGGTCTCGCCGATGACGGTGGAGCAGATCGAACAACGCGCCATGACTACCTCCTCACCAGATGCAGAACGCCGATCGCGAGGCACGCGACGACGACGGATTGAAACGCGAACATGAACCGCGGGCGCTCGACGATCGGCCGCGCGCGCCTCGCGGCGGCGATCGCGACGGCGACGACCAGCGCGGCCATCGCCGCGAACAGCAGCGGGCCGGCGGCATGGAACCGGAACGCCGCCGCGAGATCGCCGTGCGCGAGCGCGACGAAGCTGCGCGTCATCCCGCACATCGGGCACTCGATCCCGAACGCGGCATGCAGCCAGCACAGCGCGCCGAGCGGTGTGCCATCGGCACGCGCGACACCGCCGCCAGCCGTCGGCACGAGCCACGCCGCGGCGGCGAGCTGCGCGAGCGCGAGGCCGCCGAGTCCCAGGTCGAGGTGCCGCGAGCGGATCACGTGTTGCTGAACCTCAGCAGGAGCACGATCGCCCAGCCGATGATCGCGATCACCCCGAGCACCATGCCCGCCGTCGCGAAACCAGCGCCGCCGAGCGTCGGATCGCTCTGCATCGCCTTCTTCGCCTCGTTCGACTTCGAGATCGCGAGCGGGCCGAGGATGACGCCGCAGATGAACAGCCCGATGATGCCCATCACGAGCGACGCCACCGCGCCGGGCGCGTTCGTCTTCGGCCCGTGATAGATGCCGTCCGGGCTCGTGATCGCGCGGCACATCGGACAGACGTGGTTGCCTATCGCGATCGCAGAGCCGCAGTTGCGGCACGGCATCAGCCCCTGTGCGGCGAGCTGAGCGAGGTCGCCCGCGGCGGCCGCGCCCGCGATGGGCGGTGCATCGAGCTGGCGCAGCGGCGCGTTCGCGCAGCCCGCGTTGTTGCAGCCGCCCTTCGCGTCCCAGCACGCCGCGTGGTGCTCGCGCTCGCACGCCGTACACACCGCCGCGTCATCGCCGAGCGCGAGTGCCGTCTGGCACCAGCCACACATCTTGCCGTCGAGTTTCGGATTCGCCTTGAACTTACGTACGGTCTCCACTGCAGCCCCTTTTCTGTCACGCCACCGGCGTGCGCTTCTGTCGCTCCTCGAAGTCGAGGATGGTGCCACCCAGAACGATCTGATCTCCGGAGACGAGCCGCCGGCGCCGCACCTTCGTGCCACCGACCGTCGTGCCGACGCGACTGCTCATGTCCTCGATCTCGTACGCCGTGCCGACGCGATGGACCTGTGCGTGCGACGCGTCGATCTCGGCATCCTTGTAGAGGTAGACGTCGCTCGCCGGCGCGCTGCCGATCACGGTCGGCGTCTTGTAGAGGATGAATGACTTGCCGGCGAGCGGCCCGGTCCGCACGCGCAGCCACGCGTCGCGCGCGAGCCGCTCGATCAGCGCGACGAACACGCCGATCGACAGCCCGACCGCGAGCAAGCCAACGAGGCGCGAGGCTGCGGCCCCGTCGAACATCGAGCCCGACAGCCAGCGATCGATCGGGTCGAAGAACAGGCCGCCGAGCGCGCCGCCGAGCGCACCGCCGAGCACCGAGTTGCGCAGCTGCGTCCGTGTCGACCGGACGAGGTTCATGCCGAGCCCGGCGCCCGCGCCGATGCACGCCCACCCGGCGCTGCGGCACGCCGCGATGATGAGAAAGCCGGTACCGCTGACCTCGCGAATCGTGATGAGCTGACCAGGGTGCTTCACGACCTCGGCGTGGAGTACCGCCTGCGAGATCTGCAGGATCAGCCCGGTGGGGACGAACGCGAGCGCCGAGAACAGCGCGGCGAGGAAGCTGCCGAGCAGCGCGCGCTCCATCATGCGCAGGTAGTTGCGCGTGGTCAGCCCCTCGGCGAGCAGCAGGCCGAACGCGATCAGCGCCCCGGTCAGCGGGAACAGCGCGATCAGCGGCCAGGCCGGCGTGTCGATGTCGCCGAACGGCTCGGCGCGCGACGTCGGCCGGATCGCGCCGGCGATGAGCCGCGGCCCATCGGCATACCCGGTCACCTCGATGCGACTGCCGACCTGGATCTGCTCCAGTGACGAGAGCGCGGCCTGCCCATCCTCGCCCGCCTCGAACACGACCGAGTCGGGAACGACGTAGACCTCGTGCGAGCCGATCGTGAGCACGGTGATCCCCGGCCCTGCATCGAACGGATCGGAGTTGATGAGCAAGACCTCGCCGCCGACGCTCGGCATGTCGGCGATCTTGGGCTCGAGCAGGAGCCAGGTCGCGAGCGTGGCGAGCACCGCCGCGATCGGCAGGTAGAACAGGCTGTTGTTCAAGAGGCGCCGGATCGGCGAGACCGGCGGCGGATCGGCGACGATGCGCTCGCGGCCGGCGCGCTGTCGCGCGAGTGCCTTGTCGACCTCGGGGCCGAACAGCTCGGCACGCTCGATGCGGATCTCCTCGTCGCTCATTTCGTCCCTCCCGAGCCGGGTCCCGCGCCTTGCTCGCGCGGCAAGCTCGCCGTCTTGTCGAACGTGCGCAGCTGCTCCTCGTACCGGCTCTGATTGCCAGGATCGAGGCGCGCTGCCAGTGTCAGCAGGCGCTTCGCGCGCGCCTTGTCGCCCGCCTTCACGACGTCGCGCGCGAGCTCCGCATAGAGGGCACCGAGCCCGGCGCGCTGCTCGGCGACGTCGCGCCCGAGCTCCACGCGCGAGGGCCCGTTGCCGCGCGAGGCACGCTCGAGCTGCGCGAGCAGGACCTCCGAGGTCGCGCGATCGTGGGCGACCTGGTCGAGCCGGGCACGGGCCTCGCGGATGCGCGCGACGACCGGCTTGGCTGCCTCGCTCGTCGCGGCATCGGCCTCGAGCGTCTTGACGAGTCCGTCGAGCTCCGCGATGGCCGATGCGATCGGCTTGCGCATCGCGGCGTCGCCGAGCGACTGGCGCAGGATGCCGATCAGATCGGCATCGAGGGATGCGACCGCCTCCTGGGCGCCCGCCACCTTCGCCTTCGCCAGCTCGTGCTCGACCTGGGCGAGCGCGCGGTTCGCCGACGCGGTGCCCCACCAGTTGCCGACGAACGCGCCGATGAAGAGCAGCAGCACGCCGACGCCGATCAGCATCGCGAGCGTGCTCGGCGACGCGTCCAGCGCCGGCTCGCCGTTCCGGGCGGGCTCCGGTCTGCGGGCCGACTCGGGCTCGCCGCGGTTGCCACCCGGTGGCTCGCCCGCGGTGCGCGCCGCGTCCCACACCTGCTCGCGCTCGCCGACCCAGTAGCGCCGGATCCGCGTGATCTCGCCGTCGTGCCACGCGAACACGCCGTGCTCGCGCGACTTCGGGTCGTACACGAACGCGACCTGGAACGGCAGGTTGAAGAAGCTCTTGTGGATGAACTGGTCGCGGTCCGACAGGAACACGCCGAAGCCCGGGTGCGTGTGGTACCAGCCGACGACACGCTTGCCCTGATGCTTGGAGTCCATCTCCTGGTTGATGTGATCCCAGGTCGCGTGCGTGAACGTCAGCTCGGCGCCCTTCTCCTCCGCGTGCAGCGCGTCGACCGTGGTGTCGACGAGCAGGTACGGCCCCGCCTTGTCACGCAACACCTCGCCGACGAGCACGCCGCCGATCTCGCGCGTCGTGTCGGAGGTCCCCCGCTCGACGGCGCGATCGAACGCCGCCTCGGATAGAAACACGCGAAATCCCTGCTTCACCGCGGGCGCGGCCTTCTGCGCCAGCTCGCGCTCGTCGATCGCCCGCACGTCCAGTGAGCTCATGGCGTCCCCTGCTTCCCTCGGTGCGACGCGGCCAGGGGCCCGAGCACCTTCTCGGCATCTCCGTCGAGCAACCAGGCCTCCTCGCGTTCCATCCCGTTCCGAGCGACCACCACATCGAACGGCGGCAGCCCGAGCTGCGCCAAGGTGAGGTCGAGGTCGACACTATCATCGCGGCGGATCGAGGAGGCGATCTCGACGACCCGATGTGTGCCGCACCGCGGGCAGGCGGCGTGCGACTCGCGCAACCCGCCGAGGACCGTGCCACCAACAGCCCCATCGCCGCAGGTCGGGCACGACAATCGCGTGATCACGTCGCGCGATAGATCGAGCGCCGCGCCCTCACCGAGCTCGGCCTCGGCCCGGTCGAGCAGCATCCGGAGCGTGGTCTCGGCCGTCCCGGCGCCGAGCGGCCGCAGCGGGCCGAGCTGCTCGTGGCCCGGGCAGTCGTCGCGGCGCGGGTAGCGCACCCGGCTGGTCTCGCTGAACAGGCCGTCGACGTGCAGCCCTTCACCGGTGAGGGTCGGCTGCCCGTGCAACACCTTGATCGCCTCCTGGACCTCCATCGCACCGATGATCGAGGCGGAGACCGCCGAGGTCGGCACGTGGCCGCGCACCGCCGCCTCGCGCGCGAGCATCGCGCACGACCGCCGCTCGGCGAGCAGCTTGCGATCGATCTTGTTCATCGTGCACTCGTAACAGGCGCCACTCGCCGGCGAGAACACGCGCACGACACCGGCGAGCGACTCGATCGCACCGTCGACCCAGCTGCGCTGGGTGCGCGCGCACGCCGAGTTGATGAACACGCGCGCCTCGCGGTTATCGACCGCGCCGATGACGACGTCCGCCCACGCGAACACGCCGAGGCCACCGCGCAAGAGCACGTTGTCGCCGATCGAGTGCGCCCGGACCTCGGGGTTGATCTCGCGCATTCGCCGCACCGCGACGTCGGCCTTGAGCTGCCCCTCGTCGGACTCGCGGAACAGCACGGTCCGCGACAGGTTCGAGCGCTCGATCCGATCGGGATCGAACACGAGCGTGTCGCCAACACCTATCAGCGCGAGCAGCTTGAGGATCTCGTTGCCGAGCGCACCGGCACCGATGACCAGGATGCGCGCCTCGCGCACCCGGCCCTGGTCCCACCACTCGATCAGCTGTTGTCGGTGATAGCGGTCTTCGCGCAGATCAATACGTTCCACCCGCCGTGATCTCCGGTTGGATGCGCACGATGTCGTCGCCGACGACGCTCTGCTGGGTGAGGGTCTGCTCGTCGAGGAGCTGCACGCCGAGCCGGCGGTGATGGAACTTGTAGCTCATCAGCTGGCCGTCCGGTGCGTAGCGAGGCAAGTGGAGCTTGTCCGCGAGGACCATCAGGATGCGCTCGACCGGGACATCATCGGGGACCTGCACCTTGAGACGCTTGTTGCCCGTCGCGTCCCACACTTCGAGATTGATATCGCCCACCCGCCGATACTACAGAGGGTCGCGCTGGCGGCGCCGACCGATCGGCAAAATTACGCATCCCGCCGGACTGTGCCCGCCGCCGACTGCCGCACGCCGGGCCGTGCCCCGGGCGCGCGAGATCACGGGCGCGGCCGTCGCAACCGCGCGCCCGCCGCCGTGCGAGGCAGGTCGGAGAATTGCTGTACGGCCCAGCATGCAGATCAAAGACGCCATGTGCGCACTTGTGGTGGTGACGGCGTCGGCTCGCGCGCACCCGGCATGGGGCGAGGCACCGGAGGCGGACGTGATGGTCGCGATGGGCGTCCATGTCCGACACTTCGCTGCATCCGATCGCGGCACCGCTGCACGCGTGATCGGCCCGGTGACGGCGAGCGACTCCGACGCGCTCACCGCGACCGAGCGGCTGGCGTTCGGCCTCACCCCTCCCCTGTACGTGGCGCTCGAGGTCGAGCTCGGTAACTTCGCGTATACGGGCACGACGCGATCGGCTCGTGACGCCCTCCTCGTCGGCAGCGGCGCCGTCGGGCTGCGCGCCACCGTCGGCACGATCGCGCTGTCGGCAGAGCTCGCGGGCGGTGGGCTCGCGTACTCGCATCCGGACGAAACCGGACTGTGTGGCGACCCGCTCGTCGAGGTGCGCGGCCGCGCCGAGCTGTTCGTCACGCCGTGGTTCACGGTCGGCGGCACGATCGGCACGAGCATCCTGCGCGAGGACGAGTGGCTGGTCGGCGTGAGCCTCGCGACGCACACAGCGCCGTACGCACGCTTTTGAGCTGACGCCCGCGCCCTCGGGGGCCGGGTGGCGTCGAGCGACGGGAGCGCGCGCGAGGTGAGCGCGTGCACGGGCGCGCCGCCGTGAGTGCCACGCTCCGCGCGCGTCGAACGCGCGTGAGCCGGCCGCCGGCGCGGGAACAGACGTTGCACCGGGCGCAGCGCTACACGCAAGGAGGCGCCACGGCCATGTTCATGCACAACAAGCGACTGCAGTACACCGTTCACGTTCACGAGACCAACCCCGCGCTCGCGAACCTGATGCTCGAGCAGTTCGGCGGCCCACAGGGCGAGCTCGCCGCTGCGATGCGCTACTTCACGCAGGCACTGTCCGAGGAGGATCCGGGCCGCAAGGACATGCTGCTCGACATCGCGACCGAGGAGCTGAGCCACCTCGAGGTGATCGGCACGATCGTGTCGATGCTCAATCGCGGCGCGAAGGGCAAGCTCGCGGAGGGCGTCGAGCAGGAGGGCCAGATGTTTCGCGAGATCACCGGGAACGGCAACGACAGCCACGTCACGCAGGTGCTGTACGGCGGTGGCTCGCCCCTCACCAACTCCGGCGGCGTGCCGTGGACCGCGGCGTACATCGACACGATCGGCGAGCCGACCGCCGACCTGCGCTCCAACATCGCGGCCGAGGCACGCGCGAAGATCATCTACGAGCGGCTGATCAATGTCACCGACGACCCCGGCGTGAAGGAAGCCCTGGGCTTCCTCATGACGCGGGAGATGTCGCACCAGAAATCGTTCGAGAAGGCCCTGTATTCGATCGAGCCGAACTTCCCCCCGGGCAAGTTGCAGGGCATGCCCGAGTTCGCCAACGTCTACGTGAACACCTCGCAGGGCGAAGGCGACATGCGCGGCTCGTGGAACAGCGACGCCAACTTCGATTACATCAGCGACCGCGAGCAGTTCCTGGCGATGGACGGCGGCAGCGGCCTGCCCGAAGTGACGCTGAGCGCCGAGGAGAAGCGTGCGGTCGATCAGATGGCCCGGCGCACCGCTTCCGATCCGGATGCCGACCCGGTCACCGGCGTCGACCTCGGGTCCGGAAAGAAGCCCGGGCCGAAGTCAAAACCGAAGTCAAAGTCGAAGTCGA
>DAIRFU010000703.1:0-3696 GCA_036794935.1 Kofleriaceae bacterium
AACGAGATCACCGCGATCACGAAGCGCGCGCTCGACGGCGTGTTCGAGCGCGGCATCATCACGCGCAACCAATCGGTGCTGCAGCGCGGGGTCAACGATCGGGTCGAGACCATGCAGCTGCTCGTCAAGCGGCTCGGCCACTGTCAGGTCCACCCGTATTACGTCTACGTCCACGACCTCGTGAAGGGCGTCGAGGATCTGCGCACCACGTTGCAGACCGCGCTCGACATCGAGAAGGGCACGCGCGGCGTGACCGCGGGCTTCCACACGCCGACGTTCGTGGTCGACGCCCCCGGCGGCGGCGGCAAGCGCGTGGCGTCGAGCTTCGAGCACTACGATCGCGAGACCGGGATCTCGGTGTTCACCGCACCGTCGGTGAAGCCGGGCTACTTCCTGTACTTCGATCCGGTCGATCTGCTCGCGCCCGAGATCCAGGAGAAGTGGCGCCACCCGGCCGAGCAGGACCGCATGGTCGAGGCCGCGATCGCGCAGGCCCGCCTCAACCAGGCGGCGAACTCCCGCGCGTCCAGCATCCGTTAGAAGTCGATGACGCGGACGTTGCCGCGCCAGTCGGTCACGACCGCGAGCTTGGGCTGGCCGTGCGAGGTGAGGCCGATCTTGAGCCGGTCGCCGTTCCCGAGCTCGGCGCCCTCCCACGGCAACGTGACGCTACGGCTGTTCACCTTGACCACGACCAGCTTCTTGCCGGTGAACTGGACCTCGGCGTCGTAGAGCTTCGGCGCGACGACCGGGCGCGTCAGGTTCGGGCTCCAGAACCGGACGACGTTGCGCAGCGTGCTGGCCGCGCTCGGCGGTAGCGCGACATCGATGCGCATGAGCTGCTCGGGGGTGCGCGGGCCGAACCGCGCGAGGAATGCCGCGGCGGCGGTGCGCGCGACGTCCGTGCTATCGGCATCCTCGAACATCGCGAGCGCGAGCGCGGGCGTGTCGCCCGGAGCCTCGCCGAGCTCGATCAACGCGAGCAGCACCTCGGGCTCGACCCGTTCGGCACCCTCGACGGCGGCGAGGTACGCGGCGCGCAGCCCGGGCGTGTGGACCGCGAGCGCGGCGAGGGCGCGGTCGTGGCGACCGAGCCAGCGGATCACGTCTCCGGACCGATCGCCGATCAGCTCGCGCAAGCGCTCGTCGAGCGGTGCCTCCAGCGTGGCCGCCGCGGAGGCATACAGCGCGATCAGATCCGCGATGCGCTCGGTGATCGGTGACAGCATGCGGGCCGACGCGAACAGGAACGGCAGCGCGGCGAGCGCGACCGGGTACAGCTGGCCGTCCTTGATGACGTGCCGCTCGAGCACCGCGAACGCCTCCTCGATCTCCTGCGGATGATCGCGATAGACCTCGGCGTGCCGGACGACGCCGAGCGCGCTCGGCACGTTCGAGGCCGCGCCGGCGCTGCCGTCCGATGGACCGAGCGCGCCACGCAGCAGACCCCACGACAGGTGGACGACCGAGTGCTCGAGGCCGGGGACGTCGACGGGACCGGTGGGCTCGAATCTACCCATGGCAGAGCGAACATAGAGCAAGTCGCGCCACGTTGGCGAGCCCGATCTGATCGCCGCCCTTGACCCGGCATCAACACGATCTGGCTGCCAGTGATAATCGCGGATCACTGCAATGTGCTGTCAGCTACGCGAAGCAAGCGGATCCTCGGTAGATCCTGTCCGGCGTCCGTACTACCACGCTGCGCATGCAGCTGTTCCCTCTCGAGATCGTCGAGAGCTGGCATGCCGCGGTGAACGCGCGCGATATCGAGCAGCTGTGTGCGCTGGCCTCGAAGGACGTCGAGATCGTCGGGCCGCGCAGCGCCGGGCGCGGTCACGAGGTGCTCCGCCGCTGGTTCTCGCGCGGTGGGCTCAGCGCCGACCCGCTTCGCTGGTTCTGCGGGCGCTGCGGCCACGTCGTCGTCGAGGAGCGTGGGCGCTGGCCTCAGCCCGAGGCCGTCACGGTCGAGGACAGCGGGCAGTGGCTGATCCCGGAGAACCCCGCGAGCGAGCGGGTCGCCGCCTCCGCGTTCTGCGTCGTCGCGGGCCGCGTCGTGCGCTACCAGCGGTTCGTCGATCTGCGTGCCGCGCTCGCGGCCGTCTCGCTCACCGACGACGACGAGGTGCTACCGCCGTCCTAGATCTCCTCGATGACGAATCGGCCGTCGCGCTGGCGGATCGTGAACCGGCGCAGCGCGGGCTCGGAGAACCCGGCCGGCGCGCGGAAGCCGCGCGGATCGAAGCCCTGCGGCATCACCTCGACATCGCCGTGGCGCCGCTCGCGGTAGCCGTCGCGCGTCGTCACGTAGCGGTCCGCCATCATGCGCGCGAGCATCCGCTCCTGCGTCCCCATGAACCACAAGAACGGCGCGAGGATGAGCAGCTGGAACGGGCCCATGAGGCCGACGATCGCGAAGCCGACCGCGACCACGCGTGCGACGGTCACCGAGACGTCGGTCGCGCGCACGAAGTCCATGCGCCGCGTGAGCAGCGCGCGCAGGATGCGGCCGCCGTCCATCGGCAGCGCGGGGATCAGGTTGAACGCGGCGATGATGAAGTTGGTCCAGCCGAGCCACGCGAACAGCGCCGAGCCGGTGAGCGCGCCCAGGCCGAGGCCGAGCCCACCGAGCACCAGTGACACGGCGGGCCCTGCCGCCGCAATGAGCACCTCGTGCGTCGCCGTCCGCGGCAGCTGCACCATCTTCGCGGCGCCCCCGAAGAACGACAGCTCGATGCCCGCGATCTGGACCCCGAGCGCGCGCGCCACGACCGCGTGGCCGAGCTCGTGCAGCAGGACTGAACCGAACACGAGCAGCACGAACGCCACGCCCGCGGCGCCGCCGAACGCGAAGAACACGAGCGCGAGGAGGAGCAGAAAGCTCGCCTTGAGCTCGACGGGGAACCCCAGGATGCTCCCCAGGCGCCAGGACTTCAGCATGCCGGCCAAGGTGCGCACACGTACGCGCGCTGTAAAGGCCTGCGCGCGAGCACGGCACCGACGGAGATATTCCGTGAATCGGCCTACCCGGCCGGGGAGTAAGCGGCGCGGCACGCGCGTTGCTGCACATGACGTAGATCCGCGGCCCGCAAGACCCAGAAAACTCATGAGATCGCTCACCCTGCTCACCCTGCTCCTCGCGGCCCCGGCGGCCGCCGAGCCCCCGCCGGAGCCCACCGAGGTCGGCCTGCTCGCCGAGATCGAGTTCACGCAGGGCTCCGCGCAGCTGCCCGCCGCCTCGCCCCGCCAGCTCGGGCAGGTCGCCGCCTGGGCGCTCGACCACGGCGATGCTCTCGTGGTCATCGACGGTCACGCCGACGCAAAGGGCCGGGCGGCCGGCAACGCGCGGCTGTCGCTGCGTCGCGCCCGGCTCGTGCGCGATCGTCTCCTCGCCTCCGGGGTCGATCCGAGCCAGATCGTCATCAGCGCGTTTGGCTCCGAGCAGCGGCAGACCGCGCGCGTCGCGGTGTGGGGCGCCGAGCGCGAGACCGGCGTCGTCGCCTCGGTAGGCCGCACGCCAAGGGTACGGTATAACCGCGCCCCATGACCGCCCAGTACACGTTCGTGATGAAGGATCTGCGCAAGATCGTGCCGCCGAAGCGCGAGATCTTGAAGGGGATCTGGTTGTCGTTCTACCCGGGCGCCAAGATCGGCGTGCTCGGCAACAACGGCGCCGGCAAGAGCACGCTCCTCCGCATC
>DAIRFU010000704.1:0-3696 GCA_036794935.1 Kofleriaceae bacterium
GCTGGCACGCTGCGTTCACGTGTAGTCGCAGCCGTCGATCGCGAGCGAGACGTCCTGATCGATGAGCTGCTTCGGATCGCCGTCGTCATCGGAGCCACACGCCACGAGCACGAGAGCGATCACCCAGAACGCGCGCATACCCTGTCTTGTACCAGCTCGCCGGGGGTATCGTCTCGGGCGATGCGACTCGCTGGCCTCGGCGTTGCGCTCGCGGTCACGATCCTGGCCTGCGGCGGCGCCGCGCACCCCGGCGGGCCACCCGCGCGTGGCAGCGACGACGACGACGGGCCCTTCGTCGACCGGCCCGACTTCGAGCCGACCGCGTTCAGCGTGAAGGTCACCGGCCACGGCACGCCGGTCATCTTCATTCCGGGCGTCGCCTGCCCCGGCGCGGTGTGGGACGACACCGTCGCGCGGCTCGGCGAGGGCATCCAGGCGCACGTGATCACGCTCGCCGGCTTCGCGGGCGAGCCGCCGACCCGGCCGCCGCTGCTCGCGAAGACCCGCCGCCAGCTGGTGCGCTACATCCGTTCTCGCCGGCTGAAGGACCCGATCGTGGTCGGCCACAGCCTGGGTGGCTTCCTCGCGTACTGGCTGGCGGCGACCGCCCCCGATGCGGTCGGTGCGATCGTCGTCGTCGATGCGCCCCCGCGGTACTTCGCGAGCGACGCGTCGGCCCGCCTGCTGCGCAACACCTGGGCGCAGGCCGGCGATGACGAGCTGCCGCGCCAGGTCCGGGCCAAGTTCTCGGGCATGGCGCGCCACCGCGAGCGGCTCGAGCCGTTCATCGATCAGATCGCTCACTCGGATCGCCAGACGGTCGGCGACGCGGTCTACGAGCTGGTCAAGGTCGATTTCACCGATCAGGTCGCGTCGATCACCGCACCGGTCTTGCTCGTGCTCGCCAGCGGGGGCCTCCAGGATCGCTATCGCCGGCAGGCGGCCGGGATCGATGACCTCGAGGTCGTCGTGATCCCGAAGACCGGGCACTTCGTCATGCTCGACGAGCCGGCGCAGTTCGTACGCGTGCTGCGCGCGTTCATCGAGGAGCACGCGTCTCGGGATTAGCCAAACACCTCGCGCGCGCGGGCCGCGAGGCCCCACGCGACGCTCGTCAGCTCCTCGCCCCCCACCACGCGGTCGTCGCCGAACCGCGCGACGAGCCTGCCGCGCACGGCGGGCACCAGCGAGCTGCCGCCGGTCGCGAACACGCGATCGATATCGCCCGCGGCGACGCCGGCTCGCGCGAGCACGTCATCGAGCACCTGATCGATCGCGGCGAGGTCCTCGGCGATCCACGCATCGAACGCATCCCGCGCGATCGGTAGATCGAGCGCGAGCGCGGGCAGCTCGAGGCGATCGTGCTGCACACGCGACAGTCGCACCTTCGCGCCCTCGACCGCGCGGTGCAGCGGCAGGCCCAGATCCTCGTCGACCACGCTGACCAGGCGGCCGATGCGCTCGGGATCGAGCGCGCCGCGCACGACCCGATCGAGCAGGCGCTGCGTCGACTCCTCGCGCAAGAACGACAGCAGGTGCCAGCGACGCAGGTGCGAGTAGAGCCACGCAGGCACCGGCGCCTCGCCACCCATCTCGTCGCGGTAGCGCGTGCCGCGGCCGAGCGCCGGCGCGACGATCGCATCGATCACGCGAGCGTCGAACGCGTCACCCGAGATGCCGATGCCGCCGGTCGCGAGGACCTCGGCGCGCCCCGGTCCGACGCGGATCGCCGAATAATCGGTCGTGCCACCGCCGTAGTCGGCGACCACGATGAGCTCGTCGTGATCGAGTGTCGCGGCGTAGCGCGCCGCCGCGCCGACCGGCTCGTACTCGAATACGACCTCGGAGAAGCCGGCCTTCGCGAGCGCGTCCTTCATGCGGCCGACCGCGCGCGCGTCGTCTGCGTCGGCGTCGGCGCCCCAGTAGCGCACCGGCCGGCCGATCACGCAGCGGCTGCCGAGATCGAACGGTGCGGCGACTCGGAGCTGGCGCAGGTACGCCGCGATCATGTCGTCGAGCTGCCAGCGGCGGCCGAAGATCGACGTCCGCGAGAATGCCGCGCTCGCGAGGTGACTCTTGATCGACTGCACGAGCCGCCCCTCGCCCTCGGTCTCGAGATAGCGCGCGATCGCCGGCGCGCCGGCGGTCAGCCCGCCGCCCGGCTCGAAGTACAGCACCGTGCGCCAGTAGCCGGCGCCCGCGAGCGGCACGAGCTCGACGTCACCGCGCGCGCTGGCGACGGCGATGGCCGAGTTGGTGGTCCCGAAATCGATACCGACGAACATGCGACCACGGTCGGCGATTCGATTGCGATTTACTAGCTGCCCGGCGCCACCTATCCTGTGGGAGCTGCTCGGGATGAGGTGGCGCCGCCGCTCACAGCACGTCGAGCAGGTAGCGCGCGCCGAGCACGAGCTGGTCGTAGGTCTCGGCGCCCCGACCGGTGGTCTGGAGATCGGCGCGCACGAACACGTCGACGACGGACGCGCGCGGGTTCTTCGAGGTCAGGAAGTGCGCGACGAGCTCGGGACCGGCGAAGACCTTGACGCCGTCGTCGCAGGTGCCGCCGCGGCAGACGCGGCCGACCGCGAGCGAGGCGCCGAGGGTGAGCTTCCACACGCCGATGCCGATCCGCGTGCGACCGAGCCAGCGCTCGGCGCCGAACAGCCGGTTCGCCTCGAAGGCGAGCGTGTAGCGCGGCCGCTCCATCGTCCTGGCGCGCACCTCGCGCAGGCCGAGGATCTCGTCACGCACGTCGGCATAGACCTGCGCGGCGAGCGCCTCGAGCTCGAGCGGATCGGGCTGGCGGCCGGCGAACACCGCCTTGGCGCGATCCTTGAGCTGCGCTTTCGCGCGCTCGGTGATCAGCGCCTTCAACGTCTCGGTACTCGGCAGCACCGGCACCTTGAACGCCTCGATGCCGATGCCAAACGTCAGCGCGGCATCGAGGTCGCCGGTATCGAGGAGGCCGGTGCCCCACAATCCCACCGTGGGACCGATCGAGATCGATCGCCGCGCCCGCCGGAGCGTGCCGCGCGCGACGCTCTTGATCGTGGGTGCCGCTGCCTCCACGCGCGCGATCGCCGCGTCGAGGTCTGCGTCGCTGGTGGCCGGCTGAGCGCGCGCTGCCCCGGCGAGCACCAAGAGGACGAGCAAGCTATGTCGGATCATCAGGTCACATCATCTACGGCGGCCGATCCAGCTTACTTCACCGGCAGCTTCTTCCCGCCACCGGAAAGTCCGGCAAAAAAGTCATTGCCCTTGTCGTCGACCACGATGAACGCGGGGAAGTCGACGACGTCGATCTTCCACACCGCCTCCATGCCGAGCTCGGGATACTCGAGCACCGACACGTGCTTGATGCAGTCCTTGGCGAGCCGCGCCGCCGGGCCGCCGATCGAGCCCAGGTAAAAGCCGCCGTGCTGCTTGCACGCGTCGGTGACCTCCCGGCTGCGGTTGCCCTTCGCGAGCATCACCAGGCTACCGCCATGCTGCTGGAACAGGCCGACGTAGCTGTCCATGCGGCCCGCCGTGGTCGGCCCGAACGAGCCCGACGCGTAGCCCTCTGGCGTCTTCGCCGGCCCCGCGTAGTACACGCAGTGATCCTTCAGGTACTGCGGCAGCCCCTCGCCGCGCTCGAGGCGCTCCTTGAGCTTGGCGTGCGCGATGTCGCGCGCGACGATCAGCGGGCCGGTC
>DAIRFU010000705.1:0-1738 GCA_036794935.1 Kofleriaceae bacterium
ACTCGGCGGTGACGATCACGTCGTCGATGGTGATCGCGAACCGCGGCGGTGACGGCGGTGGCGGTGGCAGCGGCGGCGGCGGCGGGGCGGGTGGCATGTACGGTGCCGGTGGCCCCTACGGCGGCGGCGGCGAGCAGGACGACGGCGGCAACGGCGGTCGCGGTGGCTACGGCGGCGGTGGTGGCTCCGGCGGCGCGGGCGGCGGTGGCGGCGGCGGCCCGTCCGCGGCGCTCGTCTGCGTCGGCGAGACCACGATGACGATCCCGATGTCGACGATCATGGGCGGCACCGGTGGTCTCGGCGGTCCGTCGGCCGGCCACGCCGGCGCACCCGGCGTGTCGACGAAGTTCATCGGCTGCAGCTTCTTCTGAGGCGTGCACCGCGTCGCGTGTATGTCCTACGCTCGAGATGTGCCGCGTGCCCTCGTGCTGCTGCTGATCGCGACCGCGGTCGCAGATGCGGGCGTTCGCGCGCGGCCGAGTGACCTCGTCGACGTGGCCACCGTCATCCCGGACGCGGTCATCGACATGCGCTACGCGACCGCGGACAACTTCACGGGCACGACGCTGTATCCGGTCGCGACGTGCAAGCTGCGCCGCGCGGTGGCGACGCGGCTCGCGCGCGCGGCGAAGCGGTTGCGCGAGCAGGGCAGGCGGCTGCTCGTCTGGGACTGCTACCGGCCGACCTCGATCCAGGCGGTGCTGTGGAAGCGCGTCCCCGATCCGCGCTACGTCGCGAACCCGAAGCAGGGTTCCCGGCATAGCCGCGGTGCCGCGGTCGACGTCGGGCTCGTCGACGCCGATGGCAAGCCCGTCGCGCTGCCGACGGCGTTCGACGACTTCTCGGCGGCCGCGCACCGGAGGCGCGCGCTGAAGGGGAAGCGCGGCGCCGAGGCGCGCCGGCTCGCGCGCGCGATGAAGGCGGCGGGGTTCGTCGGTCTGGCCACCGAGTGGTGGCACTTCGACGCGCCGGACGCGGCGACGTACCGGCTCAGCGACGAACCGCTGTAACAGACGCGCGCTACTCGACGATCACGCCGACACGGTCGACGTACACGTCGTTGACCGCGATATCGATCGCCAGCGATTCGATGCGAGCACCCTCGCCCGGCCCGACTTCGTCGAGGTACCAGCGACGGCCATCGCGACGGTAGATCTCGACGCGCCGCTCGCGCTGCGAGACCAGAAGATACTCGCGCAGCGAGGCAAGCCGGCGGTACGCCGCGAACCTGTCGGTACGATCGAAGTCGTTCGACGAATCGGACAGCACCTCGACGATCACCGTCGGGTTCACGACGGCGTGGTCGTCGTCGGCATCTCGTTCAGGCTCGCCGCAGACGACGAACAGGTCGGGGTATGTGGCGCGATCGGCGGCGCGGATGCGCACGCGCATGTCGGATGGCAGCACGATGCACGGCTTACCTTCGAGCGCACGGTCCAGAATGCTGGTAACCCGGCCGATCAGCCGCGCGTGCGCGATCGTGCCGCCCGCCATCGCGACGATGTGTCCGGACACGAACTCGTACTTGACGTTGCTGTCGTTCGCGATCGAGACGTACTCGGCGTACGTGACCCGGCTGCGAGCGGCGTCGACCATGGCCTCAGGCTAGCACGGTCAGATGTTGTCGCCGCAGGCGCCGGTCACGGTGCAGTCGCAGCCCGTGGGCGCGGTGCACGTGTTCGTGATCGTGCCGGTCTCCTCCGCCCACTGCGCCGATGGCAGGACGACGTGGGCGTGC
>DAIRFU010000705.1:1748-3690 GCA_036794935.1 Kofleriaceae bacterium
CATCTCGACGGTCCTGGTCTTGTTGCGGATGTTGCTGTGCACGGTGTTGGCCGGCGGTGGCGTGTTGGTGAGCGGGATCGTCTCGCCGAGGCCGAAGTCGTAGATCACGACACCGCTCGACGCGGTCGCCGCCTCCTCGAGGCCGTACGGGGTGTACGGCGTGGGCGTGATCACCGGGATGCCCATCGTCCGCGCCTGGTACTCGCTCGCGACGTTCGGCACCTGATCGTCGCCGATGCCGAACTGCATGAACACCTGCTTGGCCGGCGTGTCCGGGAAGCCGGTGCCGTTGATGACGTCGGCGACGACGACCGGGTCGGTGCGGTCCCATTGCTGCTGCATGAGGTTGAGCATCAGCGCGACGACCAGCGGGTCCTCGTACGCCCCGATCAGCGTGGTGCGATAGGTCGGCCAGTCGACGGAGCGCTCGAGCATCATCGAGTAGTTGATCGCGTTGACCTGGACGACGCAGCGCTCGATCACGGGATCGATCCCGCAGACGGTCGTGCCCATGATGCCGCCCTGCGAGATGCCGTAGTAGTAGACCTTGTCGGGATCGACGAGCGACGTGGTCGTGTTGCCCATCGTCTTCGTGAACAGCTGGCTCGCCATCGGGCCCCGCGCGATCTGGACGAGCGCGACGTGGTTCATCATGCCCTGGATGAGGGTGTCGAAGATGAGGTGGCCGAGGTTGCCGTCGTTGAGCGCGAGCGCGACGTTCGGCACGTCCTGCGCCGCCATGCCACGCATGTCGGTACCGATCACCACGGCGCAGACGCCGGCCGCCGCGGCCTTCGCGCCGCCGCTCGACACCTGATCCTTCGCCTCGCCGAGCAGGCCGTGGCCGTAGATCATGATCGGCACCGGCGCGGTCGCGTTCAGCGCGCACGCGGGGACGAGCGCGGTGAACGGCGCGCGGTAGAGGCCGGTCGCCATCGGCTTGCCGTCGGCGTCGCGCACGAGCTCGATGCCGGGGGCGTAGCTGCCGTTCATGGTGAGGAACAGCGGCGCGTCGAACGTGCCGTCGATCCGGCGCGCGAAGCGCGTATCGGTCGGCACCGTGTCGTCATCGATGGTGAAGGCGAGCGCGTCGCCGTTCGTGCCCATCATCGCGAGCGCGGCGGTGCGTGCGTTGTAGAGGTCGGCCTGGACCTGGGTGCGCGAGCGCGTCGTGAAGTCCCACGCGACCACGAGGTCGTCCTTGTGGATGCCCTTGGCCTCGAGCGCCGCGAAGATGTCCTCGTAGCGGGGGCGGACCTTCTCGAGCAGCGCGTGGCTGGTCGTCTCGCCGTCGAGGATCGCCTGGAAGCCCTCCGGGATCGGGAGGTCGCCGCCGTCCTTGGCCTTGAGCGTCTTCTTGATCGCGACCGCGTAGCGGGTGGCGGGCGTCAGCAGCTTGAACGGCCGGATGTAGAGCGCCTGGCTCGACACCTTGTCGGGCTCGCGCGAGTCGAGCTCGGCGAAGTGCGGCACCAGCTCGCCGGTCGACATGTCGATCAGCACGGTCGGGCTCGCCTCGGTGAGGCTGTCCGCGTAGTGCTTGAAGTCGACAAGGTTGGAGCCGTCGATGCCACTCTCGAACGCGATCATCGGCGGCGCGGCGTAGGAGAAGCCGTCCTGCTGGTTGAAGATCTCCGGCGACAGCTCGACGGCGTCGTAGTTCGTCGGCAGCGCCCCCTCGGGGATATCGACGCGGCGCTTGGTCTCGGTTGCCGGATCGTCGACCTCGTAGATCGAGGACGGCCACGGCGTGATGCACGCAGCACCGCCGAGCGGATTGCACGGCGCCGGCGTGGCCAGGTCTTTGTCGCCGCTGCACGCGGCCGCGGTGGAGAGGACAAGCAACGGAACTAGTACGTGACGCATCATCGGTTACCCCGGCGCAGCCTAAGAGCTGTCCCGTAATTGCGTCAAGCAATACGCGGACAGGTTGGTTCGCCTC
>DAIRFU010000706.1:0-3685 GCA_036794935.1 Kofleriaceae bacterium
CGCGATGACGCGAGCGGTGCCGCGGGTCCCCCGCTCGATGCGCGCGATGACGCGAACGATGACGCGAGCCGCGCCGCCGGTCGCCCGCTCGATGCGCGCGATGAGGCGAGCGCCGCCGCGGGTCGCCCGCTCGATGCGCGCGATGACGCGAGCGGTGCCGCGGGCTCCGCGGACGACCTCGAGGACGTGCGCGCGGCGCTGTTCGCACGCTGGGATGCCGGCGACGTCACGCCCGACGAGCGGCGCGCGCTCGCCGAGGCACTCGGCAAGCTGGGCGGCGCCGCGGCACTCGCGCGACTGCGCGCGCTGGATCCGGGCGACGACGGCGAGCTGGCGCGGCGCCGCGACCGCGCACTCCTGATCGCGGATCGGACGGCGAGGCGCACCGAGGAGTCGCTGGTCGCGGTCGACGTCGACCCGCCTGCCCCGCTCGCGATCCGGCTGCGTTGCAAACCCGGCCTCGGCGTCTTGCTCGTCGAGGATCTGGCGGCACGCGGGTTCGCGCCCACGACGCACGGTGACGATGGCGCCGACGTGCGACTCGATCGCGCGTGGTCGGCGCTGTTCGCATCGCGGCTGTGGGAGCGAGCGGCGATTCGCGTGCCGCTCGCGACCGGCGCACGCGACGAGGTGCGCGCGATCACCGACGCGCTGGCGGCGCCGCGCGTGCGCGCGCTCCTGCAGGCCTGGACCCGCGGACCGATCCGCTGGCGGCTCGGGTTCGCGCAGGGCCACCGCCGCGCGATCGTGTGGCGCGTCGCCAAGGAGGTCGCCGCGCGCGCGCCCGAGCTGATCAATGATCCGACGCAGACGACGTGGGATGTCGCCGTCGCCGGCGATGCACTCGAGCTCTCGCCACGGCGACTCGACGATCCGCGCTTCGCGTGGCGCATCGCCGATATTCCGGCGGCCTCGCACCCGACGGTCGCCGCCGCGCTCGCGTACGTCGGCGAGGCACGCCGCGGTGACCGCGTGTGGGATCCGTTCGCCGGCTCGGGCGCCGAGCTGATCGAGCGCACGCGCCTCGGCACGTACGCGACGCTGCTGGGCACCGATCTCGACGAGACGGCGCTCGCGGCGGCGCGCCTGAACCTGGCAGCGGCCCGCGTCGAGGCGACGCTGGTGCAGGCCGACGCGCGCACGCACGACGCCGGCGAGGTCGACCTGATCGTCACGAACCCGCCACTCGGCAGCCGCGTCCAGCTCGATGCCGTGGCGTTGCTCGTCGAGGCGCTGCCGAGCTTCGCCCGCGCACTCGCGCCGGGCGGGCGGCTGGTGTGGATCACGCCGGCGACACGCAAGACGACGAAGATCGCCGAGCAGCTCGGGCTGCGCCGCACGCGCTTCCTCCCGGTCGACCTGGGCGGCGTGCGCGGCCATCTCGAGCGCTGGGATCGCTGAGTCGATCTGACGCGTGCGCCGTCGCGCCGGGAGAGCGGTCTCGCGGTAGGATGCCGCGGTGCCCGTGTCGTTGCGAACGTGGCTGCGCTACGTGGTGCCGCTGACGTTGCTCGCGGCGCTCGCGTTCGTGCCGATGCTGTGGCTGGCGTGGCGCGTGCCGGCCGCGCCCGATCTCGCGAAGGCACGCGCCCAGGTCCGGCTCGGCTGGATCCTCGCCGCCACCGCGTGGGTGTGGCAGCTGTGGCTCGTCGCCGGGGTCGCGCCCGCGGTGCGTGGGCTCGTCGCCGGCCGGCCGCTCTCGCAAGGGCGCGCGGTTGCCGAGGGCCTACGCGGGCTGGCCCGCGGCGCGGTCCCGTGCACGATCGCGGTCCTCGCGATCGCGCTCGGTGGTGTCGCGCTCGTCGTGCTCGGCGTGCTGCTGCTCGTGCTACTCGCGCTGACCGGCGCGAGCGAGCGGCTCACCGCGCCGCCTCCCGCGGCACTCGCCGACAGCGTCGCGGTCGTGCGCCGCAACCTCGCGCGCGTCGCGATCGTGGTCGGCGCGATCATCGCGATCGATCTCGCGGTGTGTGTCGTCGCGCAGCACGTGATCGTGCCCGCGATCACCGGCAAGATCGTGGCCGCGAAGCTGGTCCCGCTCCGCGCGTTCCTGCGCGCGCTGCCACTCGCGCTCGCCGCGATCTCGCCGCTCGCAGCCTGCGCGCTCGCCGCGACGTACGCGCGACTCGCAGATCGCACGAGCTGATCGTCACGCGACGTGCGGCTCACACCCCGAGCGTGGCGAGCGCGGCACGCGTCTCGGCGGCATCGCGCGCGACGGGCACGCGCGGATCGCGGCGCGCGGTGCTGGCGCGCGAGCGGTACCAGATCGCCTGCCACCCCGCGGCGAGCGCGCCCTCGACGTCGGCTGCCCACGAGTCGCCGACGTGGACGATGATGTCGGGCGTGACGCGGAGCCGATCGAGAGCGATCGCGAAGATCTGCGGATCGGGCTTCGTCACGCCGACGCGGCCCGAGTCGATGATCGCGTCGAACAGCGGCGCGAGCTCGATCTCGCGCAGCAGCTCCTCGAGGTGACCCTCGGAGTTCGACAGCGCGGCGGTCGCGACGCCGCGCGCGCGCAGCTCGCGGACGAGCGACACCATCGGCGCGATCGGGAGCCGCCACAGGTTGTGGGTCGCCTGCTGCTCGTACAGCCAGTCGACCAGCGGCCGCGGCTCGGGAACTCCCGCACCCGTCAAGAGTGTTTCGACGAGCGCGTGCCACGGATGGCTGGCTCCCGCCTCGACGAGCGCGTCATAGCGCCGCCACGCCTCGGGCACGGCTGCCTCGAGCGCGCCGACGGCCACGCGGTGGCCACGCTCGGCCAATCGCTGGGCAAGAAAGCGAAGATCGAGGTCGACGAGCGTCTGGCCGATGTCGAAGGTGACCGCCGAGGTCGGCATGGTCCCCTTTTACCGCGGGGGTCGCCGGGCCGGGTATACTGGCCGGGTGATGCCGGAGCCCTCGGGGCCGCAAGCCCCCGTGCCTGGGATCCTGGTCGTGTGGACCGGATCGCAGCCCACGGTGCAGGTGTTCCGGGTCCCACCGGCCGGCCTCGTGATCGGCCGGGAGCTGCTGAAGACGACCAGCGATGACCGGATCAGCCGCCAGCACGCGCGGGTGGTCTGGAAGGACCGGCGGTTCATCGTCACCGACCTGGGGAACCGCAACGGCACCTATGCCGGCGGCCACGCGCTGATCGATCGCGAGGTCACGGTCACTCCGCCGTCGGTGGTCCGCACCGGCCGCACGGTATCGGTGTTGCTCGACGACCTCGCTCGGTTCGAGGGCGCCGCGATCGAGACCCGGCACGACGCGATCATCGGCGCCAGCACGCGGCCGTTGTGGACGCAGATGGAGCAGCTCGCCCAGGCCGGCTCGAACCTGCTCCTGATCGGCGAGCCCGGCGTCGGCAAGGGTCGCATGGCGCGCGGCTACGCGCGGATCCGCAACCGCCCCGACGCGGTGTTCAACCCGATGATCCAGGCGGTGCCGCTCGAGCGCATCGCGGCGCCCCAGATCGAGACGCTCGTGCTCGAGCAGGTCGGCAAGTTCGGCCCGCAGAACCAGCAGACGCTCGCGAAGCTGCTCGACACCCGGCCGAAGCTGCGCGTCGTGACGACCGCCGTGATGCCGCTCGAGCAGCTCGGCCTGTCCGCCGAGGTCGCGACGCGGCTGTCCACCGCGACCCTGCATGTCCCGCCGCTGCGCGACCGCCCCGACGAGATGGCGCAGCTCGTGA
>DAIRFU010000707.1:0-3684 GCA_036794935.1 Kofleriaceae bacterium
CAGGACTACCTGGCTCGCACGATCGGTCGACAGCTGATGAACTCGATCGGCTATCGAGGCCCGCGCAACGCGGCATACACGGCGATCGCGAGCGCGGGCATCGTACTGGACGACCGGGACGAGAAGATCGGTTACCCCTTCATCGAGCGCCCGATCGGTGCCGACGGAAGCGGCCACGATGCGTCCGGCCACGGCAAGGTCGCCAGCATCAAGAAGGACGGTGACACGGTGGTCATCAGCTTCGCGAACGAAAAGTTCTCGCAAGAAGAGTGCGTGAAGGGGCATTACACGCACCGGATCCAGTCGATCTCGTCCGACGGATCGATCAACTACGCATACAAGTGCGAAAAGCTCGAGAGGAAGAGCTATAGCGAACCCCCGTCCAGCCCGAGGCCCGTGAAGGCCATGTATGCGGCCGGTGTGACGAAGGGCATGTTCGTCGACGTCGTCGACGACCTCGTTGTCTTTGCATATCCGAAGCCGGGAGTCAGCGTGCCTTCGGTCGTCGCCGGCGTGCAGGTCAAGTAAGCTGGTCACCCGCTAGCTACGACGACGCGCTCGTGTAGTTGCGGATCGCGGCGCGCCAGACGATCCGGCTGATCGCGAGCATCGCGAGCGCGCCTGCAATGGTCGCGAGGGCACGCTTCGCGTCGAGGCGGCCGAGCAGCGCCATCGCCGGGAACGTGGTCATCAGCGCGACCGGGATGATCGCCGTGAACACGAACCGCCACACGCCGCGGAACACCTGGACGGGCCACCGCGCGGTGTCGAAGATCGCGCCGAGCAGGTAGACGAGGTTGTCGAGCCGGACGACCCAGAACGAGGCCGCGGCGCAGATGATCCAGAGCGAGTACATCGCGAGCACGCCGGCGACGAGGAGGACGAGGCCGAGCGCGACGTCGCCAGCGGATGGGCCGTAGCCGCGCAGCCCGAGCGCGTAGATCGCGAGGGCGACCGCGCCGAGCAGGTCGAACACGTTCCACGGCTCGTAGCGCTCCGACGACACCATGAACTGGGCGTCGACCGGTTTGAGCAGCACGTAGTCGAAGGCTCCGGTCCGGATCTTCTCGACGAGCGAGACCAGCGACGGGCTGACCATGCCCTCCATGATCCCCTTCACGGCCATGAAGTAGGCCATCACGATCAGCGCCGATGGCTTGTCCCAGCCCTGCACGGTCTGTCGCTGATCGAACAGCACGATCAGCGGCAGCAGCGCGAGCCCGATGAACAAGATCGACATCGTGCCCTCGATGACAAAGTTCGCGCGGTACTGCATCGCGGTCGCGAGGCTCGTGCGTAGCTGCACGGCGAACAGCGACAGGTAACGCCTCATGCGCCGACGGCCTCGAAGTGGCGCACGCCCCGGCGCCAGACCCAGAGCGCGATCGCGACGCTGAGGAATGCCCATGCGGCCTGCCAGCCGAGCAGCTCGGCGATCTGCGTGCCGGTCAGGCTCTTCGTCATCAGCTCGACGGGCGGCGCGAGCATGTAATAGAACGGCAGCTTCGTCGCGAGATCGGCGACCCACGGGAACCGCGAGTGCAGGATGTCCATCGGCAGCAGGTAGCCGGAGAACAGCGACCACAGCGCGAAGTAGAAGTTCACGATCCCGAACGTCTGCGTGATCCAGAAGCCGACGCAGCCGAGCGCGAACATGATGCCGAACGTGATCAGCCAGGCGAGCGCGAGCGAGGGCAGGAGCAGCGCGAGCTGGAGCGGCTCGGTCGCGAGGACGCTGGCACTGGAGCCGATCAGCAGGATGAACGCGATCGGCAGCGCGATCAGCGAGCGAAAGGGCAGCGCAGCGGCGTGACTCGCGGCGAGCGCGATGAACGGATGGATCGGCCGCAACATGCGCATCGACAGCGTGCCGAGACGGATCTCCTCCGCGATCTGCCATGCGACCCAGTTGCCGGTCAGGTTGCGCACGATCAAGACGCCGAGGTAGTAGGCGACGAAGCGCGCCGACGTGTAGCTCTGGAACGGGGCCTCGTCGGCGACGCTCGTCCACAGCCCGAGCATGATCAGCGGCATCGTCGAGGTCAGCATCCAGACCAGGAACTCGCCGCGATAGGCGACGGTCTCGGCCACGCCGACCCGAAGCAGCGTCGGTAGCGCCCGCAGCGCGCGGTTCGGCGTCGATCTCACGACGCTCCGCTTGTCTTCGCCGCCTTGCTCTGACCGAACATCACGCGCAGCACGTCCTCGAGCGGCGGATCCTCGATCGCGAGGTCGGCGGCCTTGAGTGGACCGAGCAGATGACTGACGACGCCGGGCAGCTCGCGCTCGGAGACGCGCATGGTCACGCGCTGGGCCTCGCGCGCGATCACGGTGCCGAGCCGGCTGATGTCGACGTCGCTGGCGCCGTTGACGAGCGTGAACGACACCCGCTTGTCCGGATCCATCGTCTTGATCAGCTGGCGCAGGTCACCATCGTGGATCAGCGTGCCCTGATCGATGACGATGATGCGCGGGCACAGCGCGACCACATCGTCCATGTAGTGCGACGTGAGGAGCACGGTGGCGTCGTGGCGCTGGTTGTAGCTGCGCACGAAGTCGCGGATCGCGACCTGCATCGCGACGTCGAGGCCGATTGTCGGCTCGTCGAGGAACAGCGTGGTCGGCCGGTGGAGCAGGGCGGCCGCGAGCTCGCACTTCATGCGCTCGCCGAGCGAGAGCTGGCGTGCCGGCTTCTCGACGAGGTTGCCGAGCTCGAGCAGCTCGGTGAGCTCGCCGAGGGTCTTGTCGAACTCCGCCTGCGGCACGTCGAAGATCGCGCGGTTCATCGCGTAGGTCTCGGCGGGCGGCAGGTCCCAGATCAGCTGCGACTTCTGGCCCATCACGAGCGTGATCTTGCCGAGCAGCTCCGCCTCGCGGCGAAACGGCACGTGACCGTCGACCTCGACCTCGCCGCTCGTCGGGTGCAGCAGCCCGGACAGGACCTTGAGGGTGGTCGTCTTGCCGGCGCCGTTCGGGCCGAGGAAGCCGACGCGCTCGCCGCGCTCGATCGTGAAGCTGACGCCGTCGACCGCCTTGACGACCTCGTACTTGCGACGAACGAGGGACTTGAGCGCGTTGCCGAAGCCGGGCGGGCGCTTGTGCACCTTGAAGTGCTTCGTCAGCTCCTTGGCGCGGATCATCAGCTCGTCTTCAGGTCTTCTTTGCGAGCTCGCCGATCGTCTTGAGCGGCAGGGCGTCGACCGACTCGCCTTCTAGCACGGCCTCGAGCAGGTGGGCGCCGACCTGTGCGAGCTGGGTCAGGCTGGCGATGCGCTCGGCGATCAGCTTGCGGCGGGCGTCCTTGACGCCACCGAGCTCCTTGCCGGCCGCTTCGAACCCCTCCGAGGCGGTCCGGATCCAGTTGAGCTCGCGCTCCCGGAACACGCGTGACACCATCTTCCAGATCGAGGTCTCGGGCTCGTAGTGCTCGCGCCGTTCGCCGACGAGCCACGCCTTCTTGACGATGCCCCACTGGATCAGGTCGCCGAGCAACATCGAGACCGCGCCGGTGGACAGCCCGAGCCGCTCGCCCAGCTCGGCGGCGCTGAGCGGATGGTCCTCGAGGTAGAGCACGGCCCACATCCGGCCCATGTTGCGCTTGAACCCCCAGCCCTCGATCAGCGCACCGACCGCGTCGGCAACCTTGAGGACGGCGGGGTCGACGCGCTCCTTCGCCGACATCTA